>ONLC01000210.1 GCA_900318545.1 uncultured Eubacteriales bacterium | reverse complement strand
GTGATTTTCTTGAGAACTCCGGTGTCAAAACTATTGCCTATAATTAGTTCTGTGTTATAGCTAATAGCATTAATTTTATGTCCGTCAATCTCAGCAGGGATAGTTATTTCCGGCACATTATCATACATATCCGTATACTTATATTCGTATATTTCATATCCGTCATCAGTTTGTCTATAACTAAAATGCAAACTGTTTGGATCTACTTGCTGAGTATCTTCTGTATCATCATTTTCGTCATTACCTTCATTGTTTTCATCAGCTTCATAATTATCCCCGTCTACTTGTCCAACATCATCATAATAAGTTATCACCTGCTGACCCTGCTGAGCAGGCTGTGTAGTACGTGTGTTGCCCTGATTTGTATTTGTGGGGCGGCTGTCGGTCTGGGAGGACGCATCGTCAACCGCAATTGTGCTTTCCACTGTGTCCGTGTCCACTACCTTTATCAGATCGGGGTCCCAGTCCCTGTGCGAGTCGCTCGAAGACGCATCGCTTATCCTTACCGAGGAGCTGTCTGCCGTCCGTATATCTCCCTTATGGATATTTCCGCTGCGGTCAGACAGAGTGCTGTAAATGCCGACACCTCCGCCTATCATTATGCCTGCCGCTATCAGAGCTCCTATCTTACCCGAAACAGCCGACACCGCTGCCCCCGAAGTCGCTCCGCCAGCCGTTGTAGATGCTGTCGCTGTACTCATCACCGCACCTGCTTTGAGCTTCGACTCCGAAACAACGATATTGAGTATAACAGGAATAGGCACAGCACAGAGCGTAACTCCGCCTTTTTGCAGTGCTTTAAGCTTGCGTTCCATATACTTTCTTGCAAGGCTCAATCGGGATTTTATTGTGTTTTCGCTGACTCCCGCCTGCTCTGCGATCTCGCTGATAGAGTTGTTTTTGTAGTAAAACAGGTAGATCGCATCACGCTGATCGGGATTAAGAGAGTTTATCGTGTCAGCGAGAATTTGCTTTATATCCTCGTTCTCAGCATAATCCTCGGGGAGCATTATGGTATCTCCGTTATATTCGGCGGTCTCGGAATAGGCAACGTCAAGAGCGTCGTTCTGCTCGTCGCCCTCGTCGGAGGAGAAGTCAACTCTTGCGTGCTTCTGCTCCTTTTTCTTCATTGTGTAGACCTTATTTTTTGCTATCGTGTGCAGCCACGTAGAGAAAAATGCATTGTTTTTAAGGTCGCCTATGTGCTCAATAGCCTCCATAAAGCTTTCGGATACGATGTCCTCAGCATCGTAGCTGTCAACACCAAGCTTTACTACGTATTTCAGAAGCTTCTCGCTGTACTCACGATACAGCAGATCAAAAGCCGACTTATCACCGCTTTTGGCCTTTTCGACTATCTCCTCGACTGTTTTATTTGCCATTTTTCTCACCTGCCTTTGTGCCGTATTTTTTCTTCAGGTCATCAAGCATACCCTTCCTTGACATATACTCCAGAATGACCCTTATCAGCTCATCAATTGTCATAGCATCAGCCTCCTGAGGACATAATTTCACCGTCTTTAAGTGTTAGACACTTTTCAGGGGGCTGAGGTTTAATCAAAGTTGTAAATATTGTGTTAAGACCGAATTCGATACAATTATAGCATAAATTTAATCTGTTAGCAAGATATGCAGGCAATATAAGTCATATATTATCAACCAACATTGTAATATTCAGAGTAGGTCTTGTATGTAATGCCAAGATCATTCATTATATTTGCATAAGGCTCTGTTACGCTGTCGCCTTCAAATACAAATTCATATTTGAAGTCATAGTCATAGGGAATCGCTTCTATTTCCTTTTCGGGATTGCTGCGGTCAACGTACCTTGTAATATAACCGAATGACTTTGATGCTATCAGGTTTCCGTTTGAATACACATCAAGATCATCAATGCTGATATTATAGGTTATACCCTTGAAGCCGCTTTTTATACTGCAAAGCACGTGCAGAGCACCGTCATTATCCCAGTATGCCTGAAGTGCTTTAAGTGTAACCAGATTGTTGCTGACAAGGTGTGTTTTATCTGCGGAATCAAAATAGTTTTTTCCAAACAGCTGATCTCTTGCAACAGCCTTCAGCTCCTGATTATCATAGTTGTTCCAGTTATAGTAGAAGCTATCCTCGCTGAGCCCCGAAAGCTCGACCAGAGTTGATGTGTCTATGCCGTATTTGTCAAGTACATACTGCATATCCTCATATATGTTCTTATCCGCTGAGGGCATTTTTTTCTCCATAGCTTCGTACAAAGTCTCTGCCATTTCTTCCGTGCTCATTCCGCCGAAATAATCCACTGTTTCAGGTGCTTGCTCGGCGGTCTCCTTTGCAGGAGCCTTTTCTATTTTGGGCTCAGCAGCTTTTTCTTTGTCGGCTTTCTCCTTATCCGATTTTTTATTATCCTCTCGTATAGCTGATGATACTGAAAGCATAACGGTATCGCTCATGGTTTTCTTATCGTTATCGGAGAGCTTCGGTGCTGCAGTTTCCTTTACTGCTGCTGCAACAGCAGGCTCGGCTTCTTTTGATACTGCTGTGACCTTCTTTTCCGATATCTCAGGATTATTCTCCGAGCACGCACAAAGTGCAGCGGTCATTGTCAGTGATAAGATGATAGCAATTATTTTTTTCATAGTGTTTACCTCCATGGTGTTTTTTTGCTTACACCTATTAGAGCGATACAGTCAAGGAAAAGTTTAGGACATTTTGTAAACGATATATTAACATATAATAAACTCAATAAACAACAAACAGCTGTGCAGTTTTTGGCTGCACAGCTGAGCTTGTTGCAAAAGTTCTTTTAAAATGGGTCTGGGGCCATTTCGGGTTGTCGTAAAATAAGTAATTTTGACAATGGCAAAGAGCTTGCCGAATGTGCTTACCTGAATATTAAACTCGTTATCCTCTTTTTTCGTCTGCATATATAGGCTTTTTAATAGTATTCGTAGTTTATGTTGTTCTCCTTGGCGTAGCTCTCAGCGTAAGAGCCCTTTTTGCATTTTATGGTGAGGTCGGGGGAGCAGTCTGAGAAGGCACTGGAAGAAATATAATCAACACTGGCTGGAAGTATTACGCTTTTAAGATTAGAACTCCATGAAAACGCACTGCCCTCAATGCGTGTAACACCATCCGGAATATCAATTTCTGTAATAGCCGTGCACATAAAACTTTGATAATTAATAATAGTTAAATTTTTAGATAATGTAATTCTTTTAAGATCTCTACAGTTTCTAAAAGCGTATTTCTCAATTGAAACTACACTATCCGGCACAACCAGCTCTTCAATTGCTGTCTCACTAAAAGCAAATTCTTCAATTGTTTCAAGCCCATCAGACAGTTTAACAGAATGAAGATTTTTGGATTGGCAAAAGCAAGATTTACCTATATTTGTTACCGTACTTGGTATTTCAATAGTTTCAATCTCCTTAAAATTATAATCTACAGCACCTGCTGTAACACGAACAACCGGTACTCCGTCTATATACGATGGAACTATAACATCTTTTACAGATGTATCCTTTACACCGAAAACCCAAATATCTGTATCACCACTATAATATAAATAATCCTTTGGATCAGGATTTTCACTTTGTGTGTCTTCCGAGGTACTATTATCTCCGTCCCCCGATTCGGGAGTGCTGGGTGTACTTGGTGTACTAGGGGTGCTTGGTGTGCTCGGAGTACTTGGCTTTGTACCTGTACTTGTGCTGCCCGAGCTGCTTGTTCCGCCAGATGAGGTTCTCTGTGATGTTGAGCTTCCTGTATTGGTTGTGCTGCTAGTTCTGCTGTTATTATTTGTTGCAGGATTATTGTCATCAGCGGCGTTAGCTTCTTCATTGTCAGCATTTGCGGCATTCGCATTGACAGGGATATTACGGTTATTGTTATTCTGTGTACGGTTGTTCATTGTAGGC
>ONLC01000274.1 GCA_900318545.1 uncultured Eubacteriales bacterium | reverse complement strand
TAAGAGCAGAAAGACCCGATAAATATACACACAGCATTATGCTGGAAAAGCGACCAATAGGAGGTCAAATTTGTTTTATGAACCATTAGTAAAACACATCATCAAGGCTCTTATGGCAGGAGTAATGGCTGCGTCCTCTGCTGGAGAGGCAACGCTGCCAAAAGAGCCGCAGAAAGAGGTGAAGCAGCCAGACCCTGTTGTTGCTGTGACCGATCTGAAAGCGAGCACTATTTCGGTGTCAAGTATCAAGGTGACATGGAATGCCGAAAAGGACAGGGACTATACAGTTGAGTGCTATACCGAGACCGCAGGCGAGTATACGGATAATATGTACTTTGAGTTCCGTGGGAACGACCTGTGCTACATAAACGGGCTTCGTGAGGGCTCGGAGTATGAGATAACGGTCACGCCGGAACTGAAGGAGAAAGAGAGTAAAAATACCAAGCTGAAAGGTCAGACTGTCAAGTCTCATACAGAGAACGTTGAGGTAATATGGGAGTTTGAACATATAGACGGCTGGACATCGGCAATGGCAGGAGAAAAAGCAAGCGGCCTGACCGCCATGCCTGCGTCCGGTGCTATTTACGGCTCTGTACCCGACCCTGTGACACATACAGGTATAAGGCGTGATGAATACGGAGATTACTGTGTTGCTATGGGGCTTCACTTTGGGCTCGACGGGGACAGGTATCTCATTGAAATGAATAACGGCACACAGTTTACCGTAAAGCAGTGCGACTCAAAGGGTTGGGCTGATGACGGCGAAGGCAAATGGCATTGGTTTGGCGGCGAGGGCAACGGCAGGTGTATCATCGAGTTTATCTACGATGACGCAAGCCTGCCGAGCTGTGTTGCATACAGCGGCTCATGGGGCTACTGGAATTGGTACGGGCTTGACCTTGGCAGCAATATAAAGAGCATTAAGAAGATCAACTACGGCGAGCCTATTGAATACTAAGGAGGCGATAGACATTCCTAAGACAACGGACAGTTCAAAGGCGGAGACTACAAAGACTAACACGAAGGAAACGACGACTACCACAAAAAAGACAACAACCTCGGTAGTCGAAGCTGCTCCGCCCGAAACTACAACAGAAACAACTGCGGTGACAACTACTGCAATGACAACATATACATCTGCGCAGAGCTTCACCGAAAACATAGATGGGGGAGATGAAAGCTATGCACAGACCGGAGTATCAGAATATATACCGTATCAGCCGACGCAGACCTTGTATTCCGGTCATACCGAAACTGCACCTTATGAAGGTGGATACACATCGGAAGAAGATAGTTCCGAGACAGTTCCATCGGAGACAGAAGTGAGCGAAAGCTCCGAGGAAATATCCTCTGTGACCGAGCAGCCTGTTATTTCACTCAACGCAAAACAGGCACAGGCGTTTACTCTGCTTGCCGGGGCTTTCGGTGTGGTGATCGCTGTGGCGGTCATCGCTATAAAAATGAGGGAAAAGAAAAGCAAGGCTGAAAAGGACGACCTCTCGGCACTTACCGCCAAAGAGCGTGATGAGATACGGATCAAAGAAGAAAGCCGCAAAAAGCCGAAGGAGAAGAAGATAAAGAAAAAGCGCCCTGCACCTAAAACGGTGCAGAAAACGCTGCCTTATCAGAGAGTGTGTGACGAGTACATTATCAAGGTCGATGACAACAAATACTCAAAGACCTACCAGTTTGAGGATATAAACTACCAGATCGCCAAGCAGGACGAGCAGGAGAGTATCTTCCTCGGCTATTGCTCGGTGCTCAATTCCTTTGATACCAATGCTGACATTCAGATAACGGTGCATAACAACCGTGTGAATAAGGCTGATTTTGAGCGCATGGTGCTTATCAAGCACAAGGGCGACGGCTTTGACCGCTACAGAGATGCCTACAACGATATGCTCATAGAGAAAATGGAGCAGGGGCAGAACGGTATCATCAGAAACAAGTATATTACTGTTACCTTGCAGGCGGCTGACCTTGAAAATGCGCAGACCAAATTCAATACCATAGATCTGGAGCTGCTCAACGCCTTCAAAAAGATCGGTTCGGCAATAAAGCCGCTGACATCTAATGAGAGGGTCAATCTCTTAAAGGACATTTTCCGTAACGTTGACGAGGAGATACCGGAGCTTACAGAGAAGCATTTTAAGCGGCAGGCTGAGAGAGCTTACTGCTGCCCCGACTATCTGGAGTTCAAGAAGGACTACTTTATGTGGGGCGACAAATATGCCCGCACCATGTTTATCAAGGATATGCCAGCATCGCTCAAAGACTGTATGCTGACGGATATAGCGAACACCAACCTTGATGTGATGATAAGCGTGAATATCGCTCCGGTTGACCCGTACAAGGCGCTGAAAATCGTAAATCATCAGCTGACCTCTATGAGGGCGAATAAGCTGCAAGCTGAAAAGAAAGCTATCCAGTCGGGATACACCTCGGACGTTATCAATGAGGAC
>ONLC01000214.1 GCA_900318545.1 uncultured Eubacteriales bacterium | reverse complement strand
GCTGTATATCTCACGGTTTAGGTTATCGGGGATAATTCCGTCACCGATACCCATTTGCAGGTGAGTTCCAACTGTTCCGCCTGCAAGGATAGCTGCGTGCTCGGGCTCGACTGCCCATATCTCGATATCGGGATAAAGCTTCTGGAGCGTTTCACCTATTCCGCTGATAGTTCCGCCCGTTCCTATTCCCGAGCAGAAGCCGTCAATGTTCTTGCCTACCTGCTCTGCTATCTCAAGGCCTGTAGCCTTGCGGTGTATTTCGGGATTTGCAGGATTTGAAAACTGCTGAGGCACAAAAACATTCGGGTCGCTTGCTGACATCTCATCAGCTATCTGAATACACTTCTCGATGCACTCGCCTATATTGCCCTCATCGTGAACAAGCTTTACCTCAGCACCATAATGTGCTACAAGCTTTCTTCTTTCCTCGCTGACAGAATCGGGCATAATTATAACTGTCTTATAGCCCCTGACTGCACCCACAAGTGCAAGGCCTATGCCCTGATTGCCCGAAGTTGGCTCAACTATTATCGTATCTTTATTAATAAGACCCTTTCTCTCTGCATCGCAGATCATATTGTAGGCTGTTCTGGTCTTGATAGAGCCGCCGACATTGAGCCCCTCAAACTTTACAAGTATCTCAGCACCATCGGGGTCTGCCATTCGTGAAAGCCTTATCATCGGGGTCTGTCCCATACATTCAAGCACGTTATTATATATCATCGTCATTCCTCCGTATAGTCATATAACCTTGATATTATATCATGTTTCCTGATATATTTCAACAGTTTTCTGTGAACACATTTTCCGCTTTACTTTTTTGGGAAATTGTGATATTATAGTATTAGATTATGCAGCTTAAAGGGAGGTGTGCTTATGTCAAGGATAAGGACTGCGGATTTTTACTACGGTGCTGTGCTCTCAAAGCTTATGAGCAGGGGTGTTGACCCTGTTATGATAGAAAGCGGCTCTGACAGGCGTATCTATGAGGTGAACACAAGGGGCACATCGTTCACGCTGTTTGTAAAATACAAAACACACAAGGAAGCCGCCTCAAAGGACGGGATAAACTCGTGGAGGTTTTCGATAAAGGAGGATATGCCTCTCCTGCGTGAGCACATGGAAAAGAACAAAAATCTTGTTATGGCGCTTCTCTGCGGTGCTGATGAGCTTGGCGAAAGCGAGCTTGCGCTGCTTGACTGCAACGAGGTCAACCGTATGATCTTTCTTGACAAGGAGACTATCTCCATAAGCCGCCGCAGAGGTGAAAAATACTACCGCATAGCAAACGGCCCCGACCGTGAGGATTCGTTTGAGATAAAGTCAAACAGGTTTGAAGAGTTTTTCTGATATACAAAGCCCCGAAGCTTTAACGCTTCGGGGCTTTTACTATAATCATATCAGTCTTTGCAAACATATCATATCAACAAGCTGAACACCGCACTCCGTTTCAGCTGTATCACTTTTTGAAAACTCTGTTTTCCTTTCTCGGAGCAGCAGCATTAGGCTCTGCATCGGAATAGCCTATTGCACAGTGACCGATACCTACATAGCCCTCGGGAATACCGATCTCATCAAGGATAGCTCTGCCCTCCTCGCACTCGCTTTCTTCCTTAGCTCTGTGTATCCAGATACTTGATACACCCAGTGCGTGAGCTGCAAGCATAAGGTTTCCCATTACAAGGCTGCCGTCATAGATGTAGGTAGGATTGTCCTTTGGTGCAAGCACCCACAGATAGCAGGTCGCACCGTAGAACGGGTCAAAGCCCTCCTCCCAGCCGCCTATGCGTCTGTTTAGAATACTTATAGCCTTTCTTGTCTGCTCGTCTTTCACAACTGCAATAACAGGGCACTGAGTTCCTCTTCCGTTTGCTGCATACAAACCTGCCTCAACTATTTCATCAATGATAGCATCGGGCACGGGTGTGGAGTTGAATTTTCTGCAGCTTCTTCTGTCCTTCATTGCCTTGATAACTTCGTTCATAGCTGTTCCTCCTAGCCTTTCAGACCTCTTGACTGTCTGTCCATATCCTCAACTACTATATCGTATATCTCTCCGAGAGTAGCACAGTACTCAAGGAGCTTCCACGGCTCGTTGGTATGGAAGTGAATCTTCACTGTTTCATCATCACCGATAACAAGCAGGCTGTCGCCCACAAAATGCTCGGTTATGTAATCATCTAACTCGTCCTCGTCAAGCCCCTCTGCATCTATAAGGAGCTGGGTATCATATCTGAATTCTATCTCGTCCATAACAGTACCTCCTGAAAAATTCTTCAAGGTCAAAAGTAAGACCTCGCTAACAGTATAGCACATCTTTTCAAAAAAGTAAAGCCCCCGCAAATTATTACAGCGAGGGCTCATATTCTATTCAGCTGTTTTATCCTCAGTCGGATATGTCACCATAAGGTCAGAGTCGATAGTCTCTCCCCAGACGATATAGTCAAGCTCCTGCCCGTCAAGGAAAACGGTAAAGTAGCTTGTTTTAAGCTCTTCGGGAAGCGTATCCTTAATACGGTTTACAAACTCATCGTCCTCGGTAGAGATGTAATTAATAAACTTGAACTTATACTCCTCATCGGAAGCAAGCTCATCATGAACTGCCTGTACAGCCTCATAAACTGCCTTGGCACTGTCAAGGGCTTTCTCCGAGCGTTCGTCCTTTATCATACCCTCGGTATATGCCTGCTGCTTTGAACCGGCAAAGCAGATCTTCCATTTTTTGTCCTCTTCATCCTGAATAAGAACAAGGTACTGCGAAATAGGCGGCTGATCCTCACCGTAAGTAACTGTAATGTATATTTCGCAGGCCTTAATGTAGTCCTCCTCAACATTCACCCAGTCAATGAAGCCGCTTTTTTCATGGTCGAACTCATACTTGAAATCCTTTGGCTCGACCTTATCTGCGTAATCATGGTCATGACCCATATTTGCCTTTGTATACTCATACTTGGCAGCGTATTCATCAGTCATGAGCTTTGTCATGGAACGGTCGAACTCTGCGTTTGCGGCTCTCATATATGTGACGACGACCTTCTCCGGCTCAAGCAGAGGGTCTGTCTCCTCCTCAGTCTGAGAATCGGGCTGTGCTGTTACTATCTTTTTTGTTTCAGCAGGAGATTCATCGACCGTGTCGGTCTCGTTTATGAGCGAACAGCCGCTGAGCATCAGCACTGCTGCAAGGGCAGCACAGAGTATTCTGTTGTCTCTCATTTTGTCACCTCTATTCGTCCTCGTCAAGCTCATCGACTATATCTCTGACTACCTGATTTACGATATCGTATGAAAAGCCCCGTCTTACAAGTGCGTTTTTCACCTTGCGGATACCCGCCTCGTCACCAAGGTATGAGCCGTACTTTTTCTCCGCAAACTCCCGAAGCCTGTCATAGGTGCCCTCTTCATAGGGCTCTAGGGCTTCCTCGGCTATCTGCTTTGTTATGCCCTTCTGACGCATAGCCTGCATTGCCTTATAGTAGCCGTAAGTTCTGCTTTCAATATAGGTCTTTGCAAGACCCTCGGCATAACGCCTGTCATTGATAGTTCCAAGCTCCACCATTTTGTCCATGACACGCTCGCAGATCTCGGTGCCGTAGGTCTTTTCAAGCTTATTGTAAAGCTCGATATAGGAATAGTCACGGTAATCAAGCAGGTAGAGAGCACGCTCCCTTGCCTTTCTGAACTCGTTCTCAGCAACTATCTCCTGCCAGTCCTCGTCATCGTACTCCTGCCCCTCAGAGAGGGAAAAGCGGCTTACGATCTCAAAGCTCAGGTAAACGTGCTCGTTATTGCCTTCACCGAGCTTTGAAACGTCTATCGGAGCGAACTCCTGAAAATCGTTCTCGGCATCTGCTGTGACAGATGCGCTCTCAGAAACTGTCTTTCTGATCTTCTTGCCCTTCGGAGCTTCTTCCTCCTCGGGCTCGGCTGCTGTCTCCTGCTTTGCCTGCGATGCTGCTGCGGCATTAGCCTTTGCTTCAAGCTCGTCCTTCTTTTTGAGCTTTTCAGCAGCCTGCTCAGCGTTCAGCTTCTCCTTGATCTTATCCTCGATCTCCTTCATGATATCAGGATTGTTGAGGAGATTCTCCTTGGAATTATCTCTGCCCTGTCCGAGCTTCATCTCTCCGTAGCTGAACCAAGCACCGCCCTTCTTCACGATATCAAGATCTACCGCCATATCGAGCACCTCGCCCACACGGGAGATGCCCTGACCGTACATAATATCAAACTCACACTCCTTGAACGGAGGTGCAACCTTGTTCTTAAC
>ONLC01000215.1 GCA_900318545.1 uncultured Eubacteriales bacterium | reverse complement strand
TCCTAGATCCTTATGTGCCGAGATCACACCGTCCTCACAGACGGCAATGCCGCAGCTCTCCTGCCCCCTGTGCTGTAGGGCATAAAGCCCGTAGTAAACGCTCTCGGCAAGCGGCTCATTCCTCTCCGACCATATACCTAAAACACCGCATTCCTCATGCAGACCGCTCATACATATCCCTCTTTCAGACAAAATAAAAAGACAATGACGCCTTGTGCAGACATCATTGCCTTTAAGCCTATTATACACCCTCAGAGAGCACTTGTCAATATTTTTCCTGCACTTGACAAAGAACCTCATAAGTAGTATAATAAAACCATAGTGATGAGCAAGGGTGTTCATTCAGCATAAGGCTGAGTGCGTCCTTTTTTGTTTGGAGGTACCCTTATGAGCTACACAGCACAGGAAATAATGGATTATTGCAGAGAGGAAGAGGTGCAGTTTATCCGCCTTGCCTTCTGCGATGCTTACGGCACACAAAAAAATATCTCTATCCGCCCTGCTGAGCTCAGGCGTGCCTTTGAGCAGGGCATAGGCTTTGATGCCTCGGCAGTAAGGGGCTTTGCAAATGAGTCACGCTCCGATCTGCTCCTGTTTCCGGATCCGTCTACCCTGTCGGTGCTCCCGTGGAGAGCAGAGAACGGAAGCGTAGTAAGAATGTTCTGCTCTATCTGCAAGCCGAACGGTCAGACCTTTGAGTGCGACACAAGAAGTCTTCTGAAAAAGGCAATAGATGAGGCTAAGGCAGAGGGGCTGGAGTTTTCATTCGGGTCAGAGCTGGAGTTTTATCTCTTTAAGCGTGATGTGAATGATGAGCCCACTACCGAGCCATACGACAAGGCAGGCTATATGGATATCGCCCCTGATGACAAGGGCGAGAATATAAGACGGCAGATATGCCTGACTCTTGAGCGTATGGGTATCTCGACGGAGAGCTCCCACCACGAGGAGGGTCCCGGGCAGAACGAGATAGACTTTCACTATGCCGATGCACTGCGTGCCGCTGACGAGGCTATGGCTTTCAGAAGCGTAGTCAAGACCGTTGCTCACGAAAACGGCCTTTATGCGGATTTCTCACCCAAGCCCCTTGCAGATAAGCCCGGAAACGGCTACCATATAAACCTCTCTGTCAAAAACGATGAGCACCATGTAAAGCTCCCTGCCGTTATTGCAGGGATACTCACCTACATTAAGGATATGACAGTGTTCCTTGACCCGACCGAGGATAGCTACAGGCGCTTCGGCATAAACAAGGCACCGAAGTATATTTCGTGGTCGAGCGAGAACCGCTCTCAGCTTGTGCGTATACCTGCCGCCGCAGGCGAGTACAGACGTGCGGAGCTTCGCTCTCCCGACCCGACTGCTAATCCGTATCTTGCGTTCACTCTGCTTATCTATGCAGGACTTTACGGCTATAAAAACGGGCTCTATCTGCCGCCTGTTTCGGATATTGACCTTCTCTCGGCAGACAGCACTGTGACCGAAGGCTATGAAAAGCTCCCTCAGACTCTGTCCGAGGCAAAGCGCTTTGCAAGGGAGAGCTCATTTATAAAAGAGCATCTGCCAAAGCGAATTATTGACATTTACTGCGGTTAAAGGAGGGTCCTTATGGAGCTGAAACAAAGGCATTATAATGTCCTTACCGTGTCGGCACAGCCAAAGTTCAATGAGTCGCTGAGTGCTCTGATATCTGAGAGGCGGCACTATGAGCAGGAGCTTGAAGAAAGTATCAGCGGTGCGAAAAGGCGGCTGCTTGAAAAGGAGTTTGACTTTATAATCATAAACGCCCCCCTGCCCGACAATGACGGTGTACACCTTGCGATAGAACGCTCCTCAAAGAGCGGCTGTGCGGTGCTTCTGCTTGTCGGCAGAGATTACTATGAGCGTGTGTTTGAAAAGGTCTGTCCCTACGGGGTGTATACGCTTGCAAAGCCCTCTCCGAAACAGCTTGTAACTCAGGCCTTTGACTGGCTCGAAAGCACAAGAGAACGCCTTATGAGCTTTGAGAAAAAGTCTGCGAATCTCGAGGACAAAATGCAGGAAATACGCCTTATAAACCGTGCAAAGTGGCTGATGATAGAAAAGGACAGCATGAGCGAGGAGGAGGCTCACCACATGATAGAAAAGCTTGCTATGGATAAGTGCGTGCCAAAGCGTACCATAGCTGAGCAGATAATCCGACACGGCGGAATCTGACATCTTCTGCATACTTCCATATCCTGAAAAGCCGAAGCTCCTTGCGGAGCCTCGGCTTTTCTTTGCTGTATGTGTGATCAGCAGGGGGAGCCCCGCCCAAAATAGTGCAAAGACTTCGGAAGCTTTTGGGGGATAGTCTTTTTCATAAGGCTCTTCCGAGAATTCTTTCAAAGCAGTTTTTCTAATTCAAGAGCGAACTTTTCGGGGTTTTCTCTTATAAGCTTATGGGTGCTGTTCTTAAACGGCACTGAGCGGAACTCCACCCTTGCATTTTCCTTATACCAGTCGGCAAGCTTTGGAGTGAAAAGCGAGCCCGGCACTGCATAAAAGTACGTCAGCGGCACCGTTATCTGCCCGACAACAGCTCGCAGGTCCTCCTCCTTCAGGGAGCGTGCAAGGCTTTCGAGTACCTTTATTTTGGAGCGGTGCAGCTTTTTTCTCAGCATTATGTACAGTAACGGCTCGGGCAGGACCTTGTACTTGGGTGCAGCCCCGACAGTGAACTTCATAAAAAGTTTCATAAAGCTTTTGCCCTTGTTTTCCTCCATAGTAGCCTTTGTATACCGACCCTTGTAAAGCCCCATGCTCCAGTCCTCGTCATTGAGCTGCTTCGGACTCATATCACAAAGCACTACCTGCCTTAAAGCCTTGCAGCCATAGTCACGGATATAGCTGAGAGCAACTCCTGCCCCCATAGACCAGCCCACAAGTGTCACATCATTAAGTCCCAGCCCCTCGATGATCTCGTTCAGATCGCCTGCGAGGGTCTTTATCGTTACCTGCTCCTTATGTGCTGACTTGCTTTTTGCGTGACCTCTGTGGTCATAGGATATACACCTGGCCTTATTACCCAGCAGCCTTATCGGCTCTGAGTACACATCGTGACTGCTCGCCCAGCCGTGCATAAATATAATGGGCTTGCCTGTGCCTGAGTCCTTGTAATATAGCTTCATTCCGTTTTTAAGTTTGTAGTAGCTCATTTATGACTGCCTTTCAGGGATTTTTTGCTCCTATCTGATAAAGTGCGTAGCTACCCGGGGCTCCTTTTCGGGGATACCGTACTTCTCTTTTCCGAGAGCTATCGACTTCATAAGAAAGCTCATATTCCTTGCAAGAGCTCTGACTGTCTGTAAGCCCTCAAGGTCCTGCTTTGCCTCGCCTGCCTGTCTGCCGTGAACGCTGTTCCAGTACTGGCTCGATGCTACAGGCATACCTGTAATAGTAAAATACTTGTTGAGCTCATCAAATGTCGCAGAGCAGCCGCCTCTTCTTGCGACCACAACGCTTGCACCGACCTTCATAGTTTTATCAAAGCCCGTGCTGTAGAAGAGCCTGTCAAGACAGGCAACAAGAGTTGCATTTGCAGAAGCATAGTAAACAGGGCTTGCGATCACAAGACCGTCAGCCTCTTCAAACTTAGGTGCGAGCTCATTTACAGTATCGTTGAACACACAATGCCCAAGCTCAGCGCATTTATTGCAGGCAATACAGCCTCTTATATTCTTGCTGCCGATCTGACAGACCTCAGCTTCAACGCCCTCGGCTTCAAACACCTTTACCATCTCATCAAGTGCGATAGATGTATTGCCGCCCACTCTGGGGCTGCCGTTCAGTATAAGAACCTTCATAGATAATACCTCCGAACAAAA
>ONLC01000216.1 GCA_900318545.1 uncultured Eubacteriales bacterium | reverse complement strand
TTCTTTGTGAGCATAGGCCTTAAAACGAACTTCAAGGGAATGACGGCAGAGCTTCTGCTGTTTTCGATAGGCTTTGTGCTTGTGGCGATGCTCAGCAAGCTTATTGGCTGCGGGCTGGCATCCAAATGCTTCGGCTTCAAGACAAATGAGTGCGTTAAAATCGGAGCAGGCATGATGACGAGGGGAGAGGTAGCACTTATCATCACCAGCAAGGGAATGGCACTGGGAATGATAGACTCATCGTACTTTACGGCAGTTATTCTTCTTATAATCGTATCGAGTATAGCTACGCCGCTGGTGCTGAAGATTCTCTACAGCAAGTACCCGGACAGCGCCCCCGCAGAGGAGGTCTCGGAGAATTAATTGTTAAAACTTTAAGTTTAATTTACAATTGAGAATTTTATAATTTACAAAAGAATAATGCAAAATCCGAACAATTCACAAGAAATATCTGTCGAAATAGTGTATACTTACAGCATACTGATTGATGCGTGAGTTGATCGGTGCAAGGGGTGGCTCCGATAGGGGCTGCTTTTTTTGTGTACAGAAAAAAGTAACGGCAGTACTTTGGGTACTGCCGTTTAGTTGTAAGGGGCTTTATAGGGATACGGACGTATCAGGCGTCTTTAGTGAGGAAATCGTCACAAAGCGCTGCAAGGAATGCTCCGATCATAGGTCCGATGATGAAGATGAACAGATACTTGATAGGATCTGTCTCACCTGTGAAGAGAGACCAGATAGCAGGTCCGATGCTTCTTGCAGGGTTTACGGATGTGCCTGTAAGACCAATGCCAAGAATATGTACAAAGGTCAGGGAAAGTCCGATAACAAGACCTGCAACGTTGCCGTGCTGGAACTTCTCAGATGTTACACCGAGGATAACAAGAACGAATACGAATGTAAGAACGATCTCAACGAGAAGTCCTGCGATGATGCTGTCATCAAGGCCGCCTACACCGTTTGAGCCGTAGGTCTTGGTGAGGTCTTTAAGTCCGCCGAGCTTCCAGATAAGAGCCAGAAGTCCCGAGCCTACGAATGCACCTGCACACTGTGCACAGATATATCCGATGAACTCGTTCATGCTCATCTTGCCCTTAACGAGCATTGCGAAGGATACAGCAGGGTTGATATGGCAGCCCGATATATTGCCTATCGAATATGCCATAGCTACGATCGAAAGACCGAAAGCCCATGCTGTCAGCAGGTAGCCTGCTCCGATACAGCCTGTTATCATAGCTGTTCCGCAGCCGAACATTACCAGAACGCAGGTTCCGATAGCCTCGGCAACGTATTTTTTTGTTTGGTTGTTACTCATTTCACATACCTCCTTAAAATATATTAAAGGTAAAGCCCCTTAGCTTTTATTCACAAGGCGATGAACAGCACCGCTGCGAGCACGGCGGCTGCCGCAGCACCGAGCAGTATTGCTTTTCTGCCTTTGTGTCCGGTTTGGTTTTGTGACATAAGCCCGCAGAATTTCTCCGCCTCCTCGGTAAGACGCTTTCCGCTGACCTGAGAGGCTGCCTTATCGCTTGAAACGAAGAGAAGAGCTCTGTCAAAATATTCATTGTTTGTACATTTTATTTCAACGATTTGCTTGTTTATGCCCTTTATCATTGCCTGAAATTACCTCGATTTCCAATAAATGTTGATATACAGCTATTATTGGCCTTTGGAGATAAAGTATTCAACATTTCAACAGAAAAAAGTTGAAAACCGAATTTTCGGTAACAATTTCTGTTGAAAAACCTGTTGAAAACGTTGAAAACTAACCGATTTTTCGGCATTTACAGGCTGTTGAAAAGGCTTGTCCATCAATTCATAAAAAGTTTTCTTGACAATGACTCGTCCGAAAACGGAAATCAAGAGGTTACAATTATGAACGTTTTATAAACCCTGTCATATTTTCGGTATCGGCATTTCTGCAAAGCACGGACTTATCGGGCTTTGAGAGCTGTTCCGATTTTGTTTGACAAAAGTCGGTGCCGATAATCGCGTCTTGTACAGTATTTTGTACAGATAAACGGCTGTTGTGCAATAGTATCGGATATCGGTTTAACTGTCCGAAAATATTCCCTGAATGTGTCGGACGGGCTTTTACGAAATTGTAACCGATTGTAACGAAAATTCCAGAAAATGCCTTAGCGAGTGGTCAGAAATTTTATCGAACGCTCGATCGAATCCTTGGAGTTGCCCCAGTCGGCATCGGCACCTGTGTTGCGGTAGTCATACATCTTGCAGTAGTTGGAAACGTCTTTTTCAAGCTCGTCGAGGTACTTCTCCGTCAGCTTCGTGCAGGCATCGATGAACATCTTCTGATATTTCTTGTCCATATTTTCCGTGCAGAGCGACACAAGAAGGTCGTAATGCGGCAGGCAGAGCATTTCCTGCCTATCAAAAAGGTCACGGAAATCCCTCTGCTGGACGTACATTTCAAAAAGCGTTACCAGAATGCGTGACATTCCCCAGTCGATCTTCGAGCAGACAAAGCAGGTCGAATTTACAGCCGAGACCTTTTTCTGCTTGGCTTTTTTATTCTCAAATACGGACTGCCTTGTGAAGATGTTTTTCTGCATACTCTGCAAGTGAGACTGCAGCATCAGTGCTAGCGAGAGCCTGTTTTTGCAGGCACGCATCTGCTCAAAATGGGTCTTGCAGAAGCCGAGCTTGTTTGTTTCTATCCTGACATCGGGCTCCATCATAGCGGCACCCATAATGTACTCAACAGTTCTTTGCTCCAGCGTATCTCTCAGACGGCAGATAGGACAGCCGCATTTTGGCTCAAATATATCTGTAACGGGAATAGTCAGCAGACTTTCTCTCATTTATAGCACCTCCGAGGTTTCAAAGAGTGGCACTTGAAAAATACCGCCCCTTATAGTATAATAGGTTTATCAGAAAATTGCAAGAGGAAATGAGAACTTTTTATGAATATCACAGATTTTTTTGTTCAAAACGACGATTTGATACTCAGGCAGTCAGACCTTGACCTTGACCAGACGCTGGACTGCGGACAGGCTTTCCGCTGGGTGAGGGTCTCGGAGGACAGCTATCACGGCTTTTTCCTCGGACACGAGCTGACTATAAGCGAAGAGCCTGAGGAGGGCGTTTTCCGCCTGCACGGAGTCAGTGAGGAGGAATTCAGAGGCATCTGGTATGACTACTTTGACCTTGGAACTGATTACGGAGAGCTAAAGGAGCGGCTGAGCGAGGACAAGACACTCTCGGAGGCAGTGAGAGCCTTTGGCGGAACAAGGATACTCAGGCAGGACCCATGGGAGACTATAAGCTCGTTTATCATCAGTCAGAACAACAATATCCCGAGGATAAAGCTGATAATATCACGTTTGTGCGAGCATTACGGAGGATACCCCTCGTATGAGGCGATGAGGGGAGAAACGGTCGAGAGCCTTGGGTATCTGAGGTCGGGATTCAGGGCTAAGTACATAGTTGATGCGGTATCACGGTTTAATACAGGGGAGCTGTCCTGTGGGGCGATAGGGGAGCTTTCCACCTCTGATGCGAGGGCAGAGCTTATGAAGATAAAGGGCGTAGGTCCTAAGGTAGCGGACTGTGCACTGCTTTTCGGCTTTCATAAGCTTGATGCGTTCCCTGTTGATGTATGGGTAAAGAGAGTTATGGCGGAGTACTATCCCAAGGGGCTGCCTGCCTGCACCAAAGGGATCGAGGGGGTAGCTCAGCAGTATTTGTTCCAGTATATCAGGGCGATCGGGAAAACATCTGAATGACGTAACAAAAGCAAAACCAAACAA
>ONLC01000221.1 GCA_900318545.1 uncultured Eubacteriales bacterium | reverse complement strand
TTTTGTTATTATTCTTTTGCTTGGTATAGGTTTTTACAGTGCTAAAGCCTTTATTTTTCAAGTCTTGTAACACTTGAAGAAAGCATTTTAGCAATAGCAGGCATTAAAGCTTTTGAAGAAAGGGAAGTGAGGTGATCCTGTGCCATACAAAGACCCGAACTACTTATCCGATATAGCTATCGTATTATCTGTGATCTCGCTTGTTATTTCAACAATTGTAATAATTGTAACAATAGTGCTGTAAATGCGATCACAAGAGATATGACAGATATCACAGCAGCGGTTTTAGCTCTTCGGTCGGCAGTCATAAGTACAGAGCGATGTTCCGAGTAGTCCTCGTATGTGACTTTGCCTAAATTGGTAATAACATAGTCATCGGAATATGTCGGATATCCGTCGCCGTAGGATTCTTCTCTGTAATCAATGAGCTTCTTATCAATCAGAATTTCTGCAAGCTCATCAGCAAGTTCAGACGGACCGTTCTTGTAAAGAGTTTCAAGGGCGTGATATTCGGCTTCAGTGATATTATACATAAATATTATCCTTTCGCAATATTTTAAGCACATTATATCATGAAAAGAGAAAACATTCAAGGAGGTAATAGTATGAAAAAGCTCTATCTATGCTATCCTGATAAGAACAAGCAGTGCAAAAAGACAAGCTGCGCTTATAATAAGGAAGCTAAATACCATTTTTGAAAGCTTACAACAGATCGCAGATATGCACAGCTTGATGATAAGGGTGAACCAATTGAAGAGGATATTCAAGGAGGTGAGACCCATGTATTGCAGACCTGCAAGAAAGGCTCCCGAGCCTGAGATCGAAGAGAAAAGGGCCTTTGTTGCTCAGCTTGGCAATTTGTTGGCTAAGCACAAGGTCAAGGGCGTTATCGGCTGCCAGTATAAGATTATCGGCAGTGATGAGGTAGCAGTTGTTCATTTTAATGACGGAGCAATAAAGATCAACATAACAGGTGACAGCTGCCTTGCGATAATGTATGACATTTACAGAGCTTTAGTATAGGACAGGCGGCTGCGCTCATATCTATCAGAAGGAGGTGTTTTTCATGGCAAAAGAGCTTAAAGTATACAGCTTTATATCAGGCAACGGCAAAGACGGTGTGTATCACCCTTTAGAAGACTACGGCAGGGAAGTTATCGAGAACGCAAGGCGTGAATCTCCCGAAAAGACAATATCTGATGAGGTCGTTTCCGAGGAAGTCCTTGAAAAACTCCGACAGAAGATATTGAGGGAAACGCAGCGAGTATTCAACGAAATATAAGGAGGTAAAATATGAAACCCGAAAACGCAGTAACCGTTCTGCTGACAGTGTGGCTAATTGTATTCTTTGCGATAGCAAAGTGTGTCCCGAATGCCGTTGCAGCATTCTTCGGCTCTATAATCTGGTCGCTGGCGGTAGTGATCTACGCTCTTTTATCCGACTATATCGAGGATATCAAGGAGAGCGTACATAAGCAGGCGAAAGCAGTATACAGAGCTCAGATGGAACTACTCGAAGAGAGGGAAAAATACTATGCAGAAAGGACAAACCGCAATGTATAGCTTTGAGGATATCGAGCTTCGCAGACTAGACGGAAAGTACGTCATAATCGTCGGCGGCAAGCCCGAACCCGATAACAAATGGTCCGAAGATCAGCTCAGAAATCCCTTCATAGCTGAGCAGCGTTTTGTAAACTGCATCTCGGACAGGCTTAGAGAAAGGATAACGGCTTACCTGTATAAGCAAGGACTTAACTCTGCTATGGGCTGTAATATTGATATGCCCTGTAATGACTGCCGAGCCTACAGCCTAGATACCGAAGGCAGTAATTGTCCGTATAGGGAGTAAGCATGGAAAAGGAAAAGCTTTTATTTAGAACAGATCACACGATCTATCACCGTACACACCAGTACGGATACGTATTCAACATAAATAATCCTGTTGTCCATTATTTCTATAAGCTGTATCTGAAAGAGAAGAACATTCCCGAGCGTATAGGTCTCAGTGATCAACAGAGAAAGAACTTCGAGTCAGAGATACAGTACAAGATCAACAAAGGAGAGATCATAGTCAGAAGAGAGTGCGGTTCATACGTCCGCAAGAAAAGGAGTAGATCAGAATGACAAAAGAAGAGATTATGGAAGCGGCAGGTCGTTGTCCTGATGCCGCTGACAAACCTATGAACCTCGGCTGTATTCACTGCCCATTGGATAAACTGAATGGTTACAGGAAATGTGCAGCGGAATTTGCCAATTATATAAGGACAAAAAAAGAGCCTGCACCGGTTGCCGCCGATACAGACTCAGTTATCAAAGAAGATAACCGAGGCCCGGATCAGCGAGCTGATTAGAAAAAGAGTTATAGTTTTAAAATAGGAGGTATAACAATGACAGAGAAACAGATTTTAAAAGCGGCAAAACAGTGCGCTGATGGCTTAGGTTGTACGTACTGTCCGCTCGAGGAGAGCTCTTCATGCACAAATATTTTTGCAAGTTATATAAAGATAAAAGAAGAGCCCGCACAGGCGGCAACCTGTACGGACTCAGAGGCGGTTATCGGTAACGATAACACTAATAGTTTATGCCTTAATGATACCACGAAAAAAGCGGAAAGTCAAGCCCTTGAATCTGCAAGACAGAAGCTTCTTGCAATCTATGAGACCCTCACTCCCGAGGAATGTCGGGCGTGGGAGCTCGGAGAGGTCTATGCAGAGGTAGTAAGGGGGTGCGGGGAATGAGTAAGATCACAGCAGCAGAGAAGCTCGATGCAGAGCTTAAAGCAGCTAAAAAGCTGTCACCAAAAGGACAGGCAGTCAGCTCCGCCGTAGTCCAGGCGCTGAAAGACTTCTGTGCTCAGAACAGCGAGTTTGAAAGAGCCGTTCTCGACGGTGATACGATAGACAAGTGTATCGAGAGCACGATCAAAAATGCAGGCAGCAGCATTTCCGACCTTGAGGTTTATAAAAAGGCTGTGAGATTCTATTTCCCGGGAGCCACTGTTAAAATGGCACTCACGATAGACCTCGGTGACGAAGGCTTCTCGAATAACAAGAAGATCGAGCTCGGTCTTGATGATCTTCTTGATTTCTGAGGTGATAGCATGAACGATACAGAATTTGATGGAATGCCCGGGCTGACTGAGGATCAGCTATCGGAGATAAATGACTGCTTCACGCACTATCTGTTTTTCAGAAAAATCAAGAAAGACCATATCGGAATAGCAGGCCTTAATGAAAAGACAGATGCCTTTGAGTGCGTATGCTCTCACTGCGGTGCAGTGTATACCACCTCACGGGCGCTATCCCACAATCTTTCGACTCAATGTGAAAAATGCGGCTGCAAGGTCACCGCCAAGCATAGATCATACGGTAAGAAGAAACTATATGAGGCTGTCAGAGTGCTGCTCATCTGTCCGGAGAACGAGAACAGAGTGTGGCTGAGAGCCTTCTGGTGCGTAAAGAACTATCAGACCGAGCAGGGAGAAAACCTGACGCCGAAGATCAGAAAGGCCGAGGAGGCAAGATATCTTCTGGAGTCCCGAAAGAAAGCCCGCCACTGGCGCTGGAACTACAATGGCGGTAAGTTTATCTGGTGCG
>ONLC01000222.1 GCA_900318545.1 uncultured Eubacteriales bacterium | reverse complement strand
ATTGTAACGGAAGCAGATGTACTTTTAGAAAATGTGCGTACAAGCTGAATGTCACCTTCGCATTTTCTCCATAAAAAACAGGTTAATTCCTGTGAAGGGGTAAACCCGATACTGAATGTAAGCGTGATCTGCCGATTCTGCGAATCCTCAGATGCCGAAAGAATCATTGTGTTTGTATCATAATTCGGCATTGGAATAGGCTCCTGGACAGTTTTGCTGCAGTTTTCCTGAGTTGTCACGCTACAGTTCACGCTGATGTATTTGCGTTCAAAGGGCAAAGGAAAACTATCTGCAAATGTGTAAGTAAAGCTTTTATCACCTTTTTCGCCGTCGCAAGTGAATTGATATGACTGCATAGCAACCTCTTCTGCTTGCGAATAACTTCCTGACGCCTTTAATCCCTGTGAGGTAAACTCTGCCGATATTTCCACCTGCGGGAGGGATCTGCAGTACCATGTAAAAGGATCACACTGTATGTAATTAGATGCAAGGTAGTATAACTGACCCTCGGAGAGACTAAGAGAAACATCTTCGGCTGTAGTACTGCTTCCGAGGGTTATCTTTCCGGTACTCTTGATATATGACTTTATGAGATACAATGCTCCGTTGATTTTAAGCATACAGCCGCCGATCAGACGGCCATCATACATCTGAGGGCTCATATACGAGGTTATATCAGGATCAATATAAGCTTCGTTTCCTGTGGAATCCTGCTGTATTCTTCCTGAGCCCAGCAGAACATCATATTTACCCGGACCGGTATTCAGCGGATGCTCTGAGGATTCAGGGTAATTCTGAAAGATATAGATTATTGTTGTATAGTCATGGCCGAGCAAAAAAGGACTTGAAGCTGAACCTACAGGCCACATTGAGCCTGTAAAAGTATCTCCGTTATGCTTAGCTGTCATTGTGCCATATGCGGGATAATAGAAGCCTTGCATGGTGCCAAACTCAGTGTCATAGTAATGAGCTACTACCCACGATAGGCTGTCACAGTTTACCTTAAAGCTCAGACCGTAGTCATGACTGACGCAGTCTATAGCCTGGCCGTCTATATTAACATTCGTAATAGTTCTGAGTGAAGATCGCATTTAATCCCCTCCTGTCTGTCGGTCTCTGTCTGCCTGCTCAAGAAAATCAGATAAATATTCATCGAAGAAGCCTCTTGCCTGTGACTGCATAAGCTCTCTTATACGCTCAACTGTCTCATTGTCAGCATTCCCTGAGATATAAATATTACCCGCCTGATAGTTTACTGTGGTCTGCCTGCCGCCTGACTGGCTTGCCGATGGGATTTCTATTTTTGTCAGATCAGGCAAAAGAGTTCTTAGATCCAGACCCGAAATATCGGGAAGCTCTATCTTCATATTGAATTTGGACTGTAAGAGCTTCGCAAGATCGAACTGTGCATTCTGCAGTGATTGAGCCGCAGAGTCAACAGCCGCACTATTCGTCTCGGAATGGAAGCCTGCTGCGGAGCTGTAAACTCTTACCTTTTGATTTTCGGCATTTTCAAGGTCGAGTCTAGCTTTCTTCAAAGCGTTTATCTTATCTATAAGACTTTGAGTGCTGCTGAACTGTTCTTCTTCAAGCTTGTTTAGTCCAGTATAAATCGTTTCTGCAAGCTTGTTATACTCATTCAGATATTCAGCACGGCTCTCGTAGTACCGCCTGTTGATGTCCTCTAAACGCTTATAGTATTCTTCTGCGGATATCTCACCCATTTTATATAAGTGCTCCGCCTCGGATATTTCGGCTTCTGCAGCCTGCTTCCAGTAGTCAGCAGCATCTGCACTCTGGTTTGAAACAGTGCTGCTGCTTGCTTCTGCAGATGAGCCCTGCTTTATATTTCCACTCTGAATATCATCAACTATTGTTCTTATGTTTTCGGCATACTTTTTGGCTTCCTGATACTGTTTGAAGTATTCGGCTGCCATAAACCTTTCTTCGCCTGTTGACCTTGTAGCAGCTCTGGCAAGCCGTTCAGCTTCAGCTTCTGCTTCTCTTGCTGTCGCAAGCATCAGTTCAGCCTTTTGCTTTACAAGAGCTTCAATGCTTTCAGCTTCGACTGTATATCCGTCAGCGGTGAGCTTAACAGCACTTGCGAGCTGAGGATATTTCTCTATAAGGTCAAGTATCTGCGAAGTAGAATATTTAGTACCGCTGTTTACCTCTTTGAGGATAGATAAAAGATTTGACAGCTCTGACTTGTAGGCAGATAGCCTTGATTTAGCGTTATCATACGCTTTTGCGTTCTCTTCTATTCTCTCGGCTAGAGATTCGGCACTTTCGGCTTGGTCTTCTGTAGATTCAATAAGCTTTTTCTGTTCATCGGTCAGACTCTCAATTGTATCGCTATAAAACCCTATTTCGTCATTAGTGTTGCTGATCTTTTCTTCTACGTCGGTCAGAGCACCTGAGACTTCTGCTGATTGCAAGTAAAGAACGTCGAGCTCTCTCTCAATTTCGCCATATCTTTCTGCAGCTTTTTCACGTTCAAGCTTCTCTTCTCCTGAAAGATTGAGTTTTGCTTCTGCATCAATATCAAAAAAATCGTCAAGCTGTTTTTTCTCATTTATAAGGTCTGTTATCTGAGTACGGATATCGTTGCTTTCATTCTTCAGTTTTTTCTGTGAAGCTTCTAACGAAAAGAGCTCACTATATGCCTCGGTCTGTGCCTGCATTGCAGCCTGTGCTTTTTTATAATCCTCAGAAGCATCTATCCACTCACGAAGTTCATCTTTCTGAGTCTTTATATGCCCTGTCTGAGCGTCAAGCTCGATATTCAGGTTAGGAATAGCCTGTTCAAGCTGCTCTATTATCGACTTCATTTCAGCTTGAGCTTCATTGGTAAGCTTTGTCTGGCTGTCAAGCTCATACAGGCGGTCTATCATTTTCTGATATCCTGCGTGCTGGTTTTCTATTTCCGAAATGGTCTTCTGTCGAGCATCGTGTGAGCCTTCCATACTCTCTTTGAGTGCATTGTAGCTTTTTACAGCTTCATTGTTTTCTTCCGCAGTTGCTTTGATAGAATCAATATACTCATAGAAAGCATCATTTTCAGAAGCATCAGCCATATCTATTATTGCTTTTGTAATAAGTGCAATGCCTGCTGCAACAGCAATGTAAGGACAAGCAGACATCACAGTATTTAATGCACCCTGAGATGCAGCCGCTTTTTTGAGCACGGCAGAATAAACCTCAAATGCCGTTGATGTAGCTTTTATCAGCTTTGCCACATCAAGTGCTGTCTTGAATGCAACCATAGCAATTACAGCAGCCGCAACAGCTTCCTTGTATTTATAAATAAATCTGGCAGCAGAAACAAGTATGTCTATCAGAAACTTCAAGCTTACGGAAACGGCATCGGCAATTTCAGAAAGCGTCCCGTCTTCTTTGGCTTCCTGTACAGCTTTGAGAAGCTTATCTACTCCTCCGAACAGACTGTCAAAGCTCTCGACAAGCTCTGAGCCGACAAGCATCTTAACGCCTTCAAGCTGCTGCTTAGCTACATCTATCTTATCATTCGCCTCATTAAGCTTATCAAGAGTGTTCTGGTCGAACACAAGACCCATTCGCTCTGCCTGATC
>ONLC01000223.1 GCA_900318545.1 uncultured Eubacteriales bacterium | reverse complement strand
AAAGGTGAACGTTACCGTCAACGGCAGGTTCATCGAAGCCGATGCGATAAACTCTACCGACAAGCAATTGGCGACGGGCTCCCGTGTTAGGGTAACAGACCTGTCGGGCGATATGCTGGTGGTCGAGCCGGAGGAGGAGTAGAATTGAAGCTCTATGATGAAAATACAGGGCAGCAGTTAAAGGATGCATTCGGCAGCTATGCGCAGACCCGAAGAGATATGACGAGGGTTAAGCTCTGGACCCTGCTGTTCTTTATCCCGATAATAATTGCTAACTGGATAGCAGGCAGTGCTAAGGACAATGCCGATCTTCTTGGCGGAAAGAAAACGATAGAGAGCTTTTTCTCGGCAAATGTGATAGCCCTGACAATATTGGTGCTGACAGCTATCTGCTTTATAGTCTATGTTTCTAAGACGTGGAAGGGCAAGGAGGGTACATCTATCGGTACCGTGATGGTTTATATCTTTGTGCTGATAGGTCTGACTGCTTTTATATGCATAAGGCTGGGGGCGCTCTCGAATATCAGAGAGGATATGAACTCTCCGAGAGAGGTAAAGCTTAAAACCTACATCACCTGCACCAATCAGAGCCGTGACCGTTTTGTGGTCTTTGAGGACGGGGGCGAGGAGATTCTTCTGCAGATACCCGAGGGGAAGTATGATGAGCTCCTTATGAAAGAAGAGGGCAAAAAGTCCGATGTGAGCCTGACCCTCAGCTTAGTTGAAGACGCAGACTATGACGACATTGAGGTAAAAACGGGAAAGATCACCGTTAAATATTACAAACACTCGGTCATTTATGAAAATATGACTGTATAGAGGAGGAAATCACTATGGGAATGGAAACAGTAATTATTATCTGTGTTATCGTTGTGGTGCTTTTTGCAGCGATAATGGCTATCCTTTCGAGGTACAGAAAGTGCCCGTCAGACAAGGTGCTCGTTATCTACGGTAAGGTAGGAACGGATAAGAACGGTCAGGCAAGGTCGGCTAAGTGTATTCACGGAGGCGCTGCGTTTATCGTGCCTATCATTCAGTCCTATGAGTATATGGACCTTACACCTATCTCGATAAACGTTGACCTTAAAAATGCGCTTTCAAGGCAGAATATCCGTATCGACGTACCTTCAAGATTTACTGTAGGTATCTCGACAGAGCCCGGTGTTATGCAGAATGCAGCCGAGAGACTTTTAGGTCTTAAAATGGCAGAGATACAGGAGCTTGCAAAGGATATCATCTTCGGACAGCTGCGTCTTATCATCGCTACTATGGATATCGAGGAGATCAATGCCGACAGAGATAAGTTCCTGCTGGCAGTGTCAAACAACGTTGAGATCGAGCTTAAAAAGATCGGTCTGAAGCTTATAAACGTAAACGTAACAGATATTACCGATGAGTCGGGATACCTCGAAGCCCTCGGTAAAGAGGCTGCTGCAAAGGCTATCAACGATGCGAAGAAGTCCGTTGCCGAGAAGCACAGAGACGGTGAGATCGGTCAGGCCAACGCTCAGCAGGATCAGCGTATTCAGGTCGCTGCTGCAAATGCTAAGGCTATCGACGGTGAGAACCAGGCTAAGATCGAGGTAGCACAGTCCGAGGCTCTCAGGCGTGAGCGTGAGGCTGAGGCTCTCAAGCAGGCAACCGCTGCCGAGGCAGTTCAGGCTGCAAAGGCAAAGCAGGAAGCTTATGTTGCTCAGCAGAATGCCGAGCTTACCAGAGCAGAGCTCGAAAAGGCAACTCAGACCGCAGACGTAATCGTAAAGGCAGAGATCTCCAAGCAGCAGGCTGAGATCGAGGCTGAGGCTCAGGCTGAGGTCGTAAGACGCAGGGCAAAGGGTGAGGCTGACGCTATCTTTGCAAAAATGGAAGCTGAGGCTAAAGGTAATCAGGAGATACTTACCAAGCAGGCAGAGGGTATGCGCAAGCTGGTCGAGGCCGCAGGCGGAGACGCAGATGCTGCTGTTAAGCTTATCGTTGCCGACAAGCTGGAGACCCTTGTACAGATTCAGGTTGAAGCTATCAAGAACATAAAGATCGACAAGATCACCGTCTGGGATTCGGGCGCAAACGGAGACGGAAAGGGAAGCACAGCGAACTTTCTGAGCGGACTTATGCAGTCCGTACCTCCTCTCAACGATCTGTTCAAGCAGGCTGGAATGTCGCTGCCTGATTTCCTCGGTGAGGACATTCAGGACGCTTTGAAGAAGTCAGGCGAGGAGGCTGTAAAGAGAGCTGCTGACACTGCCGAGCCTATCGACCCGAAAGATGTTGAGATAGTAGAGTAAGAAGAGCTATTTAGGTAATAGGGAATAGGTTAAAAAGGTAATAGGTAATATGGAATAGGTGAGATGTCCGCTTTGCGGACGATGCCCTCGGCGTGTTCCTTGGCTTCGCTCGGCAGGGAAAACCCTGCACCATCACGCGACGTACTTTTGCTTTGGCTTCACAGACCTTGAACGCGGAGCGATATAGTGCAGGATTAAATAAAATATCGACTTTGTGGCAGTACATCGGATCCGGGGCGATAGCCCCTGTGGGGCAAAGGGGCGAAGCCCCTTCCTCCCCCAACAAGCCGAGACTGTCTGTACGAATGTACAGACCTGACGAGGCTAAGTTTGCTCAATCTCGGCTATTTCCAGTGCCAAGGAGCATCCCTGTCCGTTCGGGCAGGGTGTATTTTTAGAAAATATAAATTCGGAGGCAATAAATGAAAACAAAGAAAATTCTGTCGCTGCTTGTTTGTTCGGCATTGTGCCTGAGTATGGCTGCCTGCAGTGACAGTGAGAACAGCAAGGCTGCAAAGACCGCTGCTTCTGAGAGCAAGGCTCAGTCAGAGGCAAGCTCCGATAAGCTTACCTACGATTTTGACAGGACTCTGGAGATTGTTGAGGTTGGCGGCAAAAAGTATCAGACATACATAAACAAGCCTATCCGCTTTAACTTTGAGGAGATACCCTACGAGGAGTGGCTTGCCTATGAAAGCCCCTTTGATGAGTATATTGAGCTTTATTACGATGACGGCTCGGGGCTTTTCAATATTGAGCAGACTACGGCCTTTGCTTTAAGATATGCTTATGAGAACGATATTGAATACCTTGATCTCCCCTTTGAATACAGTGACATGACGATAGAGCAGGGGTGGCATTATCTTTCGCTGTCGTTTCCGAATGTGCCTGATGCTATAGCTATGTCTACCTCAGAGTATACTTCTGACGGCTACACAAGGATAGAGCTTTCGGATTCCGTCAGAAAGTGTGCGTCTGCATCCGAAACTATAGAGGCTGCAAAGGAGATAATAGCCTCAATGCCTGATGAGCTTACTACTGATGCAGAAAAAGCATATTATCTTTACGATTGGATATGCACAAATGTCGGCTATGACAGCTATCACGCTGAGAATAATGTAGGTATAGTAAATGCGGCACCGCAGTCGGCTTACGGAGCTTTGGTTGACAGAAGAGCTGTCTGTGACGGTATAGCAGGAGGATTGCAGCTGCTGTTCAATATGGCAGTATGGAATGTTGCTGAGATAGACGGCGAGGTATGGGACTTTGATGCAACATGGGATATCTGTAATTACTACGAGTCCGAGGGTGATGAGCTCACAGAGACTGAGCCTTATTACTTCTATGAATGGTTTGGTGTCAGCAGGAATGCAAAGGCAGGCTATTCGATCAGCGATGTGTGCAATAAGCTTGCCCCGGCGACCCAGAGCGTTATAACCGAGAAGTCACCCTGTACGCTTATCTATGATTACGTTATAAGCTTTGATATGGAAAACGCAACAGCGATGGTCTACGGCAAAGACGGCACTGTATCTGAGAATGCAGGCGAATACGTTCTGGATAAGCTTTCTCAGATGAAGAAGGGTGACAAGCTATGTATAAAAATGAGTGACGGTATCGAGGCACTTGCAGCAAAGTTCTGCTCGCTCGACCCGATAGCTGAAGGATACAGCAATTATGAGCTTATAACCTATTTGAATCCGACTGTCGGAGATATGGTTGTTGAAGTTCAGGAAGAATAAACAGTACAGGCTCTGCTTTTGCGGAGCCTGTTTTATATCCATGCGCCCTTGATAAAGCAGAGCAAGATAGTGAAAAGCCTGTCTTGACAAAGGCGGAGTAGGTGTGGTATAATATCTTTTGTATGTAAACACTAATTGGAGGTATTACTATGGAATACAAGTTTTCAAAAAAGGTACGTGACCTGCAGGCTTCCGCTATCAGAGAGATACTAAAGTACTGCGTTGACCCGACTGTAATCTCGTTCGCAGCAGGAAACCCTGCTCCCGAGTCCTTCCCTGTGGATATCCTGACCGATATCTCAAAGGGCATTATGGAAAATGACCCTATACTGGCTCTCCAGTATAACATTACTGAGGGCTACACTCCGCTGAGAGATCTGCTTAAAAAGGAGCTCGAGGCTAAGGGCGAGTTCGACCCCGAGAAGGACGAGCTTATTATCACAAGCGGTGCTCAGCAGGCTAATGCACTGACAGCTAAGGTTCTCTGTGACCCGGGCGACATCATCGTGGCTGAGGCTCCGAGCTTTATAGGCTCGCTAAATGCTTTTAAGGCTGAAGACGTTGAGCTCAGAGGCGTTACCCTCGAAACTGACGGAGTGAACATAGCAGAGCTTGAAGAGGTGCTTAAAACAGGCAGAGTTAAGCTTATCTACATAATTGCAAACTTCCAGAATCCAACAGGTCTGACTACATCTCTTGAAAAGAGAAAGCAGATCCTTGCTCTTGCTAAGCAGTACGGTGCAGTTATCCTTGAGGATAACCCCTACGGCGACCTGAGAATTGCAGGTGAGGATATTCCCTC
>ONLC01000232.1 GCA_900318545.1 uncultured Eubacteriales bacterium | reverse complement strand
AAGGGCTTTGACGTTGACAAGCCGAGAAACCTCGCTAAGAGCGTAACTGTAGAATAAAACATTCACAAAGCCGCGGAGGCTATTCGCGGCTTTGTTCTTGTGTAGAGGTGCATTATGGACTTTGTCAGTATAGGCGGAGTTAAAATTGAAAAAACTGCGGCTCTTGCGCCGATGGCATCTGTGGCGGACAAGTCCTACAGGCTTATGTGCAAGGAGTTCGGCGCTGCCTATCTTGTCAGCGAGATGATCTCCTCAAAGGGGCTTTGCTACGGCGACAAAAAAACGGCAAGGCTCTGTGAGATAGAGCCCGAAGAACGCCCTTACGCTTTGCAGCTCTTCGGCGAGGAAGCCGAGTTTATGGGCAGAGCAGCGTATATGCTCAATAAGTTCAAACCCGATATTATAGATATAAATATGGGCTGTCCCGTGCCGAAAATAGTTTCAAACGGAAGCGGCTCAGCACTGATGAAGGACCCTCAGAGGGCAGGAGATCTGATACTTGCTGCCGTCGAAAATGCGGACTGCCCCGTTACAGTTAAAATAAGAGCAGGCTGGGACTCTGACAGCATAAACGCTGTCGAGATCGCTAAAATTGCCGAGCAGGCAGGAGCCTCAGCCGTTACTGTCCATGCAAGAACGAGAATGCAGTTTTATTCCGGCAAGGCCGATTGGAGCATTATCAGGGCTGTGAAAGAAGCGGTTTCGATACCCGTCATCGGCAACGGCGACGTTACAGACGGCATAAGTGCTAAAGCCATGTATGATGAAACAGGCTGCGACCTTGTGATGATAGGCAGGGGCTCCTACGGAAGACCCTGGGTGTTTGAAAATGTGAGAGAATACCTCATAAACGGAAAAATTCTGCCCGAGCCCGATGTACAGACAAAAATGCAGATAATGAAAAGGCACTGCGAGCTGATCTGCCATTACAAAGGTGAGGAGCAGGGCATGAAGGAAATGCGCCATAACTTCGCATGGTATATAAAAGGGCTGAACGGTGCCTCAAAGCTGAGGGGCTCATCGGGCGAGCTCAGCACGCTCGACTCTATGTACAAAATGATAGATACAATACTCGAACTGAACGGATAGGAGCAGATATGGGAACACTTTACGTTGTCGGTACACCTATAGGAAACCTTGGAGATATGACCTACAGGGCGGTTGAAACGCTTGAAAAGGTAGATTTTATCTGCGCCGAGGACACAAGAGTTACCGCAAAGCTTCTTAATTACTTTGAGATAAAAAAGCCTCTTGTAAGCTACCATGAGCACAATGCAAAGGTCATGGGAGAAAAGATTGCAGAGCGCCTTCGCTCGGGCGAGGACTGTGCTATCGTCACAGATGCAGGTATGCCCTGCATTTCAGATCCGGGAGAGCAGATAGTCATGCTCTGCCGTGCCGAGGGGATAGATGTAAAGGTAGTGCCCGGGCCCTCAGCAGTCGTATCGGCACTGGCGGTAAGCGGTCTGCCGACAGCAAGATTTCGCTTTGAGGGCTTTCTCTCCGTTACCAAAAAGCAAAGACTGGAGCACTTAGCCTCAGTCAGAGATGCTCACGAAACACTCATTTTCTACGAAGCACCTCACAAACTTATGAATACCCTGAAGGATATGCTTGAATATTTCGGAGACAGGAGAATTTCACTTTGTCGGGAGCTTACAAAAATCCACGAGGAAGTGAAGCTTACAACCCTCTCCGAGGCAATAGAATACTACACCGCAAACAAGCCCAAGGGCGAGTTTGTCCTTGTTATTGAGGGTGCTGACTCAGCCGAAACGGACAAGCCCGAAACTATAGAAGAGGCTTTAGAACAAGTCAGAGAGCTTGTTGAAAAGGGTATGCGTGGGGCTGATGCCTGCCGTAATATCGCAAAGGCAACGGGCTTTTCAAAGGGAGAGCTATACTCAAAGCTTCTGGAGGACAGCGAATGAGCATAACCATATCCGAAATGAGTGCCGAGGACTGCAAAGCAGTCGCAGAAATAGAGAGCGAGTGCTTCTCCGAGCCGTGGAGCGAGGAAGAATTTGAGCACCAGATACCCCTTGAAATTGCAAGGACATACATTGCCAAAAACGGTGACAAAGTGGTTGGCTTTATAAACGTGTGGGTAGTAGCAGGGGAGATACAGCTAAACAACATTGCCGTAACCGAAGCCTACAGAGGGCAGGGAATAGGAAGACGACTTATCACCTTTATGGAAAGCAAAAACCCAGCCGAACGCTGTAACCTCGAAGTCAGAATATCAAATCAAACGGCGAGGGGTCTTTACCTCTCCCTCGGCTTTGAGGAGGTTGGGCTTCGCAAGGAGTTTTACCGTGATCCTGTCGAAGATGCAGTGCTTATGACAAAATACTATGGAGAATCCGATGAATTATAATGACCTTACATACGAACAGCTTGGCGAAAGATACAAAGTCTGTATTTCTACCGAGCACCGCTTCGGAACCGATGCTTTTCTGCTTGCCGATTTTGCAGGAGCAAGGCATAAGGACATCTGTGCGGACCTCTGCACAGGAAGCGGAATAATAGCGCTTCTGCTGGATAAGAAATACAGTCCGAAAAAAACCTACGCAGTAGAGATACAGAAAAAAGCCTACGATCAGCTTTGCTTATCTATCGAAGCTTCAAAGGCAGAGGCTACTATGATTCCCGTGAACGCTGACCTTAAAGAGTGGCGTTGTGATGAGGAGCTTGACCTTATCACCTGCAATCCGCCCTACAAGCTGGACAACACGGGGGCGAAGAACGAGAGCGAAGCGGTCTCGATAGCAAGGCACGAGATGATGTGTACCATTGGAGACGTATGCAAAGCGGCGAAGCGAAACCTGAAATTCGGTGGGCGGCTTTGTGTATGCAACAGACCTGAGAGACTTTGCGACATCATCACAGCTATGAAGGAAAACGGAATAGAGCCGAAGAGGCTCAGGACAGTACACAAGAACCCGAACTGTGCACCGTGGCTTGTTCTCGTTGAGGGCAAAAAAGGTGCAAAGGCATTTCTGAACATAGAGAGACCATTATTTGTGAGAACGGCAGACGGCGGCATTTCGGAAGAAGTACAGCAGATCTATTTAAGATAACAGGCAGCAGTGCTCGCCGCACGGCTAATACGCGTCGTAGTTTTGCTTAAAGCTTTTCTTGCCTTGACCGCAAAGAAAGAGAGTGCAAGCTAAGAAATAAGATCTGCCAAGGATTTAAGAAAAGAGCTCGCCAAGCCTGCGATAGAGGCTCGGAGCGGAGCTCCGACAAAGGGCGTGCAGAAAGAGTGGTACGTCCAACAATAGAGGAGCACGTACAGACGGAGTGGGCGAGCTCCGAAACCTGCACGCCCCTGACGAAACAGAGAGCGAAGCGAACGCTTTTCGTCAATCGGAAGTGTGGAGCACTTCCGACGACCACTCAGCAGTTTAGCATAGCGGCACGTACAGATTATAGAAGTGAACTATCAGTATAGACTGAGGGGCTTTCCCAGGCTTGCTGTGCAAGGCAGTGCCCCCTCAGACTCCCTTCGGGTGCAAACACAAAATAATAATAAAACCAAGGAGAAAGAAAATGAAAATTCTAGGCATAGAAAGCTCATGCGACGAAACAGCCTGCTCTGTTGTTGAAGACGGAAAAACGGTGCTGTCGAATGTTGTCGCATCACAGATAGATGAGCATAAGCTTTACGGAGGAGTAGTCCCCGAGATAGCTTCACGCAGGCACGCTGAGAATATTTCGTGGGTGACAAGACAGGCTCTCACAGATGCAGGCTGCACTCTCGAGGATATAGATGCTATAGCCGTGACCTATGCCCCGGGGCTGATAGGGGCTCTGCTTGTAGGAGTAAGCTTTGCAAAGGGACTTGCTATGACAGCTAAGAAACCCCTTGTGCCTGTTCACCATATCGCAGGACATATAGCAGCAAACTACATCTCTCACCCAGAGCTTAAACCGCCGTACCTCTGCCTTGTGGTGTCGGGAGGACATTCACATCTGATCGAGGTAAAAGACTATACCAGATACCACGTTAT
>ONLC01000226.1 GCA_900318545.1 uncultured Eubacteriales bacterium | reverse complement strand
CATATCCTCGGTCAGATCCATCATGCCGTGGTAATCGGTATAAGCCTGATAAAGCTCCATCAGGGTGAACTCGGGGTTATGTCTTGCATCAACGCCCTCGTTACGGAAAACTCTGCCGATCTCGTAAACTCTTTCAAGTCCGCCGACGATCAGTCTCTTGAGGTAAAGTTCCAGCGAGATACGCAGCTTTACGTCCTCATCAAGAGCGTTATAATGTGTCTCGAAAGGTCTTGCAGCTGCACCGCCTGCGTTGGATACCAGCATAGGTGTCTCAACTTCCATAAATCCCCTCTCATCCAGATATCTTCTGATAGTTGAGATTATCTTTGAGCGCTTGATGAAAGTGTCCTTTACTTCGGGGTTGCAGATAAGGTCAGTATAGCGCTGACGGTATCTTGTGTCCTGATCCTTGAGACCGTGCCACTTCTCGGGCAGGGGCTGCAGGTTCTTCGAGAGCAGAGTAAAGCTTTCGGCATGAACGCTGATCTCGCCCATCCTTGTCCTGAAAACAAAACCTGTGATGCCGACGATATCGCCGATATCACCCTTCTTTACATAACGGTCGAAAGCTTCCTTGCCGACCTCGTTCATCCTGACATAGAGCTGTACCTTGCCGCTCTTATCTCTGAGATCCATGAAGCTAGCCTTACCCATCATTCTCTTGGACATTATTCTGCCTGCGATGCTGACAGTAAGCTTATTTTCCTCCAGCAGAGCCTTCAGAGCTTCCTCGTCATCGCCCGCCTGATCCTTCAGCTTAGCTTCAAGCTTCTCATAATCAGCCTTAGCCTGCTCACAGCTTGCGCTCACATCGAACTTAGTGATCTGAAAAGGATCTGCGCCCTCATCCTGCAAAGCCTTGAGCTTTTCCATTCTTATCTTCTTGTATTCATTGACCTGCTCCTGAGTAAGCTCCTGCTCCTCGGGGGCATTATTCAGTATCTCTTCGCTCATATACTATTCCTTTCTTATCATAAAACAAGCGCCTTATTACTCGGTTATTTCGATATACTCAGTCTCCCACAAAGGTCCGTAGTATGAAAACCGCCTTTGTGACAGTTCCCTTTCGGCACGCTCCATAGCTTCCGCAAGAGCCTTTTTGAGCAGCCTGATATCCTTTGTGCTGTACACAGCCACAGGCGGAGTATGGTCTATATAGCCCCAATACACCGTTGCCATGAACAGCTCCTCATTACTGTGTTCGACCATAATATCAAAATTATCGGGATATTTGATCTCTGCCAGCAAAGGTGTTTCCTCATCACAGCTGTTCATATAGAACCCGAGTTCACCCGAGCCGAAGTCCATATCCTGAAAGTTAAAGGGCAGACTTGCTCCCATTATTCTCTTGTGATCTCCAGCACCTCGAACTTGATTATACCTGCGGGTGCTTCTACCTCGAATATGTCGCCCACTTTCTTACGCAGTGCAGCCTTGCCGATAGGGCTCTCGTCAGAGATCTTGCCGTTATCGGGATCGGACTCGGTAGAACCAACGATCTGCAGGTTCTCGATCTCGTCAAGCTCCAGATCTTTCAGCTTTACATAAGAACCAACACCGATCTCGTGAACGGATACCTCGTCATCCTCAACGACTGTAGCGTTGGAGATAAGTATTTCCAGTTCGTTGATACGGGACTCCAGTATAGCCTGTTCGTTCTTGGCTTCATCATACTCAGCGTTCTCGGAAAGGTCACCGAAAGAACGTGCTTCTTTCAGTTTCTGGGCAACTTCTTTACGCTTGACAGTTACCAGATATTCCTTCTCTTCAATCAGCTTGGCATAACCTGCTTTTGATACGGTCTTGTTGATTTCCATAATTGCACACTCCTATATTTATAATAGTATATTTATAATAGTATTTACATGGTCATTATCAAATCATTATTATACTATATTTTCTCCGTTTTGTCAAGCCATTGAGAGCACACAACACGGAAAACACTTCAAAAACAATTCTGTCTTTTCTGTCAGGCGGAGTATAAAAAACTGCCCGCTTAACCCAACGGTCTTTTGCTGCTATTGTTCTTTGCTGCGCCTCCAGTCGAACGCCCGTTTGTTATTTATCGTGAGGCTCGCATCCGTGATGAGGTCAAGCCCTTTTAGATGTTCAAAAAGCTCATAAAAGCGCTTTTCAAAGGCTTCGTAGTCATCAAATTCGGTATTTTCGATCTTGATATTGAGGATAGCAAATATCATGCCGTGATGCTCGCACCATTCGGGCTTCTTATCTCTCCAGTCTGCGTGAAGCGATCCTTTCCAGTTTTCCATGTGCGCCGAATTGAAAAGCTTCCTGCTGACATCGGGCTCAGGTGTTCCATCTGTACACGGCGTGAACATCACAAGCTTGTATTTATCAGCCTGATCCTCGATGAATACCCTTCCACACGAATCACACTGATAGACATTCCGCTGCATAAGCTTCTCAAGCTCCAAAAAAATATCTATCTTTTCGTCGTGAGGCTGTTCCGCTTTTTCGATAGTACGCCAGAATTCGTTTATATCCTGATCGGCTATCAGCGTTCCCTTGAAGGAGAGACAGTCGGAAGTATCATGTATCCTGTATCCGCATTTACATAAGAAATTCATATCGGCACCTCTTCTCGATATATTGTCCGGTCATCAAGTGTTCCCGTCCAAGTCTGCTAAGGTCTTTCTTAATGAATGTATTGATATAGTATACCACGTTACGGTGAAAACGTCAATATCCGTATGAAATGACCCACAGAAATCAATTTTGTTGGTTAATTATTGTGACCTGACTGCATTTTATATATGTAAGCAGATGATTTCAGTCAAAAATCCATATTCCGTTTCATCATTTTGACAATTGATCCTATGCTGCTCAACATCAAAAGCTAAAAATTGATTTCCCTGAGCGCACAAAAAGCAATATCCTGTAACCCGGAAACAGCGCATCAGGTGAATATCCCGTAACAAAGCTTTGGCAGACCTCAATTTCAGGTGCTGTTGTTACATTGCCAGATAATTATATCATGGAATTGTGTAATATGCCTAAAATGTTACTCGTGAGATAAAAATTTTATTATTTCTGTTGAAAAACAGTTACAAATGTGTTATAATCCAGATAATGGGGAAAAATTTTTTGTTATAGGAATTTATTGAAAAAGGACTGGAAAATGGGGGTACTATGCCCCTATGGAGGAACTATGATGTCAGCAAAAAAAATTATTGACAAGGGGTTGCTCGATAACAGGATATTCGAGGGTCTCGCACAGACCTCTGAAAAAAATTATATGTTCATGTGCGACAGGAATACCAACATCACACGCTGGTCAAAAAGCGCTGTGGAATATTTCGGGCTCCCAGGGGAGTATATAAAGGATGCGGAGATGATATGGGGCGACCT
>ONLC01000227.1 GCA_900318545.1 uncultured Eubacteriales bacterium | reverse complement strand
AACAAACACAATAGCCCCATCAACCACCCGAGCGTTTTGCTTTGCGTTCTTAGTTTTAAGCTTATAAATATATTTACTGTTAGTTCATAATTCGTTAATCGAGTGGTGCTAAAGTAGTATGGTATAGTAGTATGCTTATTGGATGGGGAAATCGCTTTTACAGCGATATTGATTCAGGGGGTTTGAAAATGCCTGTGCTTAAAAGAAATTCTAAGCCTAAACCTAAACAGGGTCTTGATATTATTATTGTCGGCTGCGGTAAGGTCGGAAAGGCTCTTGTTGAACAGCTGGTAAATGAGGGCCATGATGTTACAATTATAGATCAGAAGGCTCAGAGAGTCGCAGAACTGGCTTCTTCGTTTGATATTATGGGCGTTACAGGAAACGGCGCCAGCTTCAGTACTCTTATGGAGGCCGGTATCGAAAGAGCTGACCTTATTATTGCGGTAACTCAGTCGGACGAGCTTAATCTGCTCTGCTGCACTGTTGCTAAAAGAGTCGCTAAGTGTTCGGCAATAGCAAGAGTAAGAAATCCCGATTACGGTAATGAGATAGGCTACCTCAGAGATAAGCTCGAGCTTGCTATGATTCTTAATCCCGAGCTCGAAGCTGCAAGAGAGGCCGCAAGGATACTCTTTATGCCCAGCGCACTCGAGGTAAATGCGTTTGCAAACGGTCAGGCGGAGCTGATAAAGTTTAAGCTCCCTGCTGATAATATCCTCGACGGTAAGCCTATAATGAAGCTTAGTAATGTATCATCGGCAAGCGTGCTGATATGTGCTATCGAGAGAGGCGGAGAGGTAGTTATCCCTGCAGGTGACTTCGTTATAAACGGCGGAGATATTGTTACCTTCGCTGCTTCAAGAAGAGCCGCTGTAAAGTTCTTTGCTGATATAGGGATAAAAACACACTCGGCTAAGAGCACTATGATAATCGGCGGAGGAAAGGCTGCCTACTACCTTGCTCAGAAGCTTATTGAGGGCGGTACCTCGGTAAAGATAATCGAGCTTGACAGGCAAAGGTGCGAGGAGCTGAGTGTGCTTCTGCCAAAGGCTGTTATTATAAACGGCGACGGCACCGATGTTGACCTTCTGAAAGAAGAGGGAATAGAATATGTTGAGTCTATCGTTGCACTGACGGGTATTGATGAGGAGAATATTCTGCTAACCCTTCATGCAAGACAGGTTTCAGATGCAAAGGTCATCACCAAGATAAACAGGATAAACTTTAAGGACGTTATCAGCGGACTTGACCTTGGAAGCGTTATATATCCGAGATATATCACATCTGAGGCTATAATCGGCTATGTAAGAGCTAAGAATGAGTCGGGTGACAGCAATATTGAAACGCTGTACCACCTCTTTGACCACAGGGCAGAGGCGATAGAGTTCAAGATATATGAGGAGTCTGAGGTGACGGATACTCCGCTTATGGAGCTTGACCTCAGAAAGCACCTGCTGGTAGCCTTCATAAACAGAAACGGTAAAATTATTATTCCTACAGGTCAGGACTGCATAAAGCGTGGAGATACCGTTATGATAGTAACTACGCATACGGGCTTCAACGATATAACCGATATACTCAAAAAGCAGTAATTAAGGAGCGTTTTTACAAATGAACAGATCTATTATCAAGTTCATACTTGGGCACGTTCTGGTGATTGAGGGACTGCTGATGCTCCTGCCCTGTGCTGTGGCACTGTTTTACGGTGAGGGAGTCGGAGTATGGTATCTGCTGAGTGCTGCTCTGGCGTTTGCATTAGGAATGCTGCTCAGGCTGAGAAAGCCAAAGAGCACAGTGTTCTATCTGAAAGAGGGCTGCATGACTACGGCTCTGAGCTGGCTGATGCTCAGCTTTTTCGGCTGTCTGCCGTTCTGGCTCGGCGGAGAGATACCCAGCTTCACAGATGCGATGTTCGAGACCGTGTCGGGTTTTACGACTACGGGAGCAAGCATACTTTCAGATGTTGAGAGCTTATCTCATGCAGCACTGTTCTGGAGGAGCTTTACGCACTGGATAGGCGGTATGGGAGTGCTTGTGTTCCTGCTGGCTATTATTCCTATGAGCGGCGGCGGCGGCTCGAATATGAACCTTATGAAGGCAGAGAGCCCGGGACCCTCGGTAGGAAAGCTTGTGCCGAAGATCAAGGCTACGGCAAGACTTCTGTACATTATTTATCTTGCTATGACGGTGCTGGAGTTTATACTTCTGCTCTTTGGAAAAATGAACGTTTTCGAGTCGATGTGTACTGCCTTCGGTACGGCAGGAACGGGCGGCTTCGGTTTCAAGAATGACAGCTTTGCAAGCTTCTCGCCGTATATACAGTGGGTAGTAACTATCTTTATGATACTGTTCGGAGTAAACTTCAACTTCTACTATTTTATGCTGTACAGGCAGTTTAAGAAGGCTCTCCTGATGGAGGAGGTAAGGTATTACTTCATTATAATCATACTGGCGATCACTGTTATTTTTGCGAATATCCTCGACATGACGGCAGGCATCGCAGATGCTATAAGGCAGTCATCGTTCCAGGTGGCATCGGTGATAACGACTACGGGATTTTCAACGGTGGACTTCAATATGTGGCCGTCGCTGAGCAAGACTATACTGGTGCTTATAATGTTCTGCGGTGCCTGTGCAGGAAGTACGGGCGGCGGTATGAAGGTATCAAGGTTTATTATTCTGTTCAAGTCAATGGGTAAGGAGCTTAACTCCTATATTCACCCGAAGAGCATTCAGAAGATAAAGCTTGACAAAAAGCCCGTAGAGCACGAGGTAGTGCGTGCAACAAATGCATTTGTTGTGGCATATCTGATAGTTTATGTAGTATCGCTTGTAATTATAGCACTTGACGGCCGTGATCTTATAACGACGTTTACATCGGTAGCGGCAACTATAAATAACATCGGCCCGGGACTTGAGCTTTGCGGCCCTGCGGCAAATTTCGGGTTCTTCTCGATACCGTCGAAGTTCGTGCTGATGTTCGATATGCTCGCAGGAAGGCTGGAGATATTCCCGATGCTTCTGCTGTTCTATCCGGGAGCATGGAAGGATATGCTCTCAAAGAACTCCAAAAAGAAGGACAAGAGCTTTGAGAAGAAGGAGAGTAAGCTCCTCGAAAAAGCATAGTAAAAGTAATGACACTTCTGCTGTGGAATGGCAGAAGTGTCTTTTTAGTGTATCCCGATTCGGTTGTGTATTGCCGTAAACAGCAGCTTGCCGTACAGCCTGCGGGAGCTATCGGGTGGAGACCCTTTTGAAAAAGGGTCCTCCCCCCGGACCCCCCTCCCTAAAACTTCTAATTCCTTTTTGGCTAGGGGGAGCTGCATTATAATA
>ONLC01000283.1 GCA_900318545.1 uncultured Eubacteriales bacterium | reverse complement strand
ATCCCCCCTATCGCATAAACAGGCACATCAACACTTTCGCAGACCTTTCTCAGAAAAGCCGTACCACGCCCTGCAAGACCCTTCTTGCAGTCGGTATCAAAGATATGCCCGACTGTCAGGCAGGCAGCTCCGAGCGACACAGCTTCTTTCGCTTCATCAACAGAATGAACGGAAGCTCCTATCACCTCAAACTGCTGCTTTATACTGCCGTCAAGCTCTCTGAGCACAGGCAGAGGAAGGTGTATTTTCTTTGCTCCAAGCTCAATTGCAGTCTTATAAAAGCTGTGGAGAACTACCTCTGTACCTGTTTGCGCTGCAAGCTCCGTGACCTCTTTCGCAAGGGCTCTGTACTCGTCCTCGGAGAGCTCCTTTGCCCTGAGTATCAGCGTATCTATACCGCTGTTCACAAGGCGTTTTAGCTGCTCATCTTTGTTTTCGCAAAGCTTCAAGTCCGTTACGCAAATTACCTTACACATAAAGGTAATCATTGAGCACAGGCTGCAAGCCCTCGTCGGACATATCCTTATACATCTTGTCAAGGCTTCTTCCGTCATTTATCTCGAACTGCTCGTCGCCTGCTTCGCTCTCCTCCTTTCCTGTGTACTTGCTTTCGTGGTCGCCTATACCTGTGGACACGCCTGCCGAGATCTTCGTAGCCGCAATTCTAACTATGCCGTTTCTGAACGTTTCGCTCTCACGGGAGGATACCGTGATGCCTGCAAAGGGCAGGAATATCCTGTAAGCGCAGAGTATCTGACAAAGACGCTTTTCGCTAACGTCCTTCGGATTTATCTTGTCATTGTTGATGATAGGTCTTAGTCTGGGACATGAAAGAGAGATCTCTGCATGAGGGTACTTTCTCTGCAGGAAATACATATGAAGCACCGATGCAAGAGCGTCCTTTCTGAAATCCGACAGCCCCAGCAGCGCCGAGCCGGCAACGCCCCTCATGCCTGCCATAAGGGCTCTCTCCTGAGCGTCAAACCTGTATGGGTATACCCTCTTGTGACCCAGCAGATGAAGCTGTTCATACCTGTCGGAGTCATACGTTTCCTGAAATACCGTTACATAATCGACTCCGCACTCGTGCAGATACTTATAGTCCTCAACATTCGCAGGATAGACCTCTATGCCTACCATGCGGAAATACTTTCTTGCCAGCTTGCAGGCCTCACCGATGTACTTGATGTCGCTCATTTTGCGGCTCTCACCTGTAAGAAGAAGTATCTCCTCCATTCCGCTGTCAGCAATGACCTTCATTTCCTTTTCTATCTGCTCCATAGAAAGCTTCATACGCCTTATATCGTTATAGCAGTTGAAGCCGCAGTATACGCAGTAGTTCTCACAGTAGTTTGCTATATACAAGGGAGTAAAGATATACACCGTATTTCCGAAGTGCTTTCTTGTTTCTATCCTTGCACGCTCTGCCATACGCTCTAAGAACGGCTCAGCCGCAGGCGAGAGCATTGCCTTTAAGTCCTCGATGTTCGGAGTCTCCTTTTCAAGCGCTCTTCTCACATCAACAGCCGTGTACTTTGACGGGTCATAGGAGTTTACTTCACGCATTACCTTCTCACGGATATCCGACTTTATCTGCTCCTGACCCTCCATATACTCCATGTGGTTTGTTCTTGATGAGGGGTCATTTTCAAGCCTGTGCTTTTTCTCCAGAGCCTTCTCCGAGAGTGCATCGGAATCAATAAAATACTGTTCGTCCAAGATCAGCGCCCCCTTAATCTCTCAGGAAGCCTGTCAGCGTATCCGAGGGCGACGCTCCGCGAACGAGCACTCTTCCCAGCCCCGACAGGTAAGCCTGACGGCCTGCCTCTATCGCCTTCTTGAACGCACTTGCCATCGTGGGCAGATCTCCTGCTGTTGCAAGAGCAGTATTCGACATTACAGCCGCCGCACCCATTTCCATAGCCTCGCACGCCTGAGAGGGTCTGCCTATGCCTGCATCAACTATGATAGGCAGGTCGATCTCATCAATGAGTATCTGAATAAAGTCCTTAGTAGCCAGTCCCTTGTTTGAACCGATAGGTGATGCCAGCGGCATGACCGTTGCCGCACCTGCATTGACAAGGTCTCTTGCGGTGTTGAGGTCGGGGTACATATATGGCATTACCACAAAGCCCTCTTTAGCGAGTATCTCGGTAGCCTTGATGGTTTCGGCATTGTCGGGCAGAAGGTACTTTGTATCTCTCATTATCTCGATCTTTACAAAATCTCCGCAGCCGAGCTCTCTTGC
>ONLC01000230.1 GCA_900318545.1 uncultured Eubacteriales bacterium | reverse complement strand
GGCGGCATCATAAAGCCCGATGTAGTCCTTTACGAGGAGGGACTTGACGATGCTACCGTAACGGCTGCGGTTGACGATATCTCCAAATGCGATACCTTGATAATTGCAGGCACATCGCTGACGGTTTATCCTGCTGCCGGAATGGTAAGGTATTTCAGAGGAAAGCATCTTGTCCTCATAAACCGTGATCCCACGCCTATGGACAGCAGCTGCGATTTAGTTATCCACGATAAGGTAGGGGAGACACTCTCAAAAATAGAAATATAAGCATAAAAAAAGCACACCACTCGGTGTGCTTTTAGCGTCCCCGGCGAGATTCGAACTCACGGCCTTTCGCTTAGGAGGCGAACGCTCTATCCTGCTGAGCTACGGAGACATTCAACGCTCTTTATTATACCATATCAGGGTCTTTTTGTCAAGACCTCACTAAATACAGTTAAAAACTGACCGAAAAGCAGCAAATATGGTGTAGCAATTTGAATAAGTATTGAGATATTAACCAATTTTCAGTCACAAAACAGCAAAAAATCCGAAAACGTTTGAGTGACAAAAAATGTACAAAAAGGTCGGAATGGTATTACATTTTGTTCAATTAAAACAGATTTGATTTTTTCTTTATAGTCAATTTGAATAGTAAAACTAAATCCTGACCCGATATAGTTTCTTCATTTTTCGTTAAGGTGTTCGGGGAAGTGCAATTATGTTAAAATCAGGCACAGCTTGTAACAAAACGATTACAATAAGCAAATTACTGTTGTGAAAATGTACAAATCAGAAGCTGAAAATCTGTCGAAAGTTACATATTTTATTACAAGCAGCAAAAAAAACGCAAAAAGACTTGAAATTTTTCGTGAAATATTGTATATTCTTAAATAGCGGAAACGTTAGAATATAAGACTTGGGAAACGATTACTTAATCGTTTAACACAAGCTGAAAGGCGGAAATTCCAATGGTCTCACTGAAGGATATTTCCGATCGTTGCGGCGTTTCAGTTGCTACAGTAAGCAAGGCTTTGAACGGTCACAAGGACGTAAGCGAGGCTACTAAGGAAAGGCTTATCAAGGCAGCCAAGGAGATGGGGTACTTCCCGAACTCGCAGGCAAGGGCGTTGAAAACCAACCGGACGTACAACCTTGGAGTTATGTACCTTGATGAAGCGGGAAGCGGTCTGACACATGAGTTTTTTGCAAAGGTGCTGGACAGCTTTAAGACTGCGGCTGAGGCTTATGGCTATGACATTACCTTTATAAACAGAGATGTCGGGAAGCAGAAAATGACTGCCTACGAGCATTGCAAGTACAGAAATGTCGACGGTGTGATACTTGTTTGCACTGATTTCACTTCACCTGATGTTTATGAGGTAATCAACGGCGACATACCTGTTGTTACGATCGACCATATATTTGACTGCAGAACGGCGATCATGTCTAACAACGAGAAGGGTATGGAAGAACTGATCAACTACGTTTGTGATCTTGGACATAAAAAGATCGCATACGTTCAGGGAAACAAATCAGCGGTTGCCGAAAGAAGATTCACAGGTTTCTATAGAGCCTGCAGGAATCGGGGTGTTGAGGTAAGAGCTGAATGGCTCCTGAACGGGGATTATCATAATCCCGAGCTGACGTACAAACTGACCAAGGAGCTTCTTAAAAAGGCTGACAGGCCGACCTGCATATTTATGCCCGATGATTATTCGGCAATGGGCGGACTTAATGCAGCAAAGGATCTGGGCTTATCGGTCCCGAAGGATGTATCTTTGGTAGGCTATGACGGCATAGCATATTCGCAGCTTCTGTCACCAAAGCTGACGACTTATCTGCAGGACACTGCAAAGATCGGTGCGACGGCGGCAAAAGAATTAGTGGCTCTTATAGAGAGTCCGCAGACAACCTTTAAGGAAGTCATCACGGTGGACGGCAGTCTTATCGAGGGCGGCTCCGTAGCAAAGGTTGGATAGGCAAAGGCATTAATTAGCAGCAAACAGCTGCGTAATAAAAATATAATGCGATATTTAAGGAGGAAATTTATTATGGCAAACTTAAAGAAAGTTCTGGCAGGAACACTTGGCCTCTGCATGGCAGCTTCTATGATGACTGCTTGCGGCGACTCTGATTCTTCATCTTCAAGCGATAGCAAGAGCAGCAATGGCGGCTCTAAGCCTGCTAATGGAAACGGAATCAGTTCTGATGCTGATAGACCGGATACTACTACACTTCACGGTGCAGAGTCTTCTGACGCTTCCAAGCAGACACTGAAGATCTACTGCTGGAACACAGAGTTCAAGTCCAGACTTGACAAGTACTATGAGATGGGCGCAGATGCTCTTCCTGTTGAGAAGGACGCTGACGGTTCTATCACATCTATCAATGGCGTAAACATTGAGTGGGTACAGATCGAGAACGAGGGCAACGCTTATCAGAAGAAGCTTGATGACGCTCTTGCAGCTCAGAAGGACAGCGATGATAAGGTAGATATGTTCCTTATGGAAGCTGACTACGCTCTTAAGTATGCGAACGGCGACGTTGCACTTTCTGTTCAGGACCTCGGCATCACAGCTGACGATCTCTCTCAGATGTATCAGTACACTCTCGATGTTGCTACAGATACAGCTTCCGGCGAGCTGAAGGGCGTTTCCTGGCAGGCAACTCCTGGTCTGTTCATGTACAACGCAAACTATGCTAAGGAAGTTCTCGGTTCCGATGATCCTGCTACTGTTCAGGAAGCAGTTAAGGACTGGGATGCATTCACCGAAACAGCTGCTAAGATGAAGGAAAAAGGCATCTTCATGGTATCCGGTTTCGATGATACATACAGATGCTATTCCAACAACGTTTCTAATCCTTGGGTTGTTGACAACAAGGTAACAGTTGATCCTCAGATCAAGGCTTGGGTTGACCAGACTAAGGAGTACACAGACAAGGGCTACAACAACAAGACTTCTCTTTGGGACGAGGCTTGGGCTGCTGGTCAGAAGATCGACGGTAAGGTATTTGGTTACTTCTATTCTACATGGGGTATTCCTTTCTGCCTCCTGCCTAACACTCTTGATACTTCCGTTGAAGACGGCGGTAAGGAAGAAGTTGGCAACGGTGGTTACGGTCTGTGGAGAGCTTGCGAAGGTCCTCAGGCTTACTACTGGGGCGGTACATGGATCTGTGCAGCCAAGGGTACAGATAATGCAGGTCTTATCAAAGACATTATGTTAAAGATGACAACAGATGACGACATTATGAAAGATATCGTTGTAGATGATGACGATTTCGTAAACAACAGCACAGAGCTGATACCCGCATAT
>ONLC01000249.1 GCA_900318545.1 uncultured Eubacteriales bacterium | reverse complement strand
ACAGATCCTTATGTAGGCGTAAGACCTGCAGATCACTATCTGTTCCTTATCATTCTCTCACCCTCGGGCGCTTACTATTCTACAGGTCTTAACCCTGTTAAGATCTATGTTGAGCAGAAGTATGTACGTGCAGTAAGAGGCGGTACAGGCTTTGCTAAGACTGCTGCTAACTACGCTATTTCTCTGAAGGGTCAGGACGAGGCTCATGAACAGGATTATGAGCAGGTCCTCTGGCTTGACGGTGTAGAGCAGAAGTACATCGAAGAGGTCGGCTCTATGAACATCTTCTTTGTAATTGACGGCGAGGTCATCACTCCCGAGCTTACAGGCTCCGTACTTCCGGGTATCACCAGAAAGAGTGCTCTTGAAGTTTGCAAGAGCAAGGGCATCAAGGCTACCGAGAGAAGGATCACTATCGAAGAGGTTGCAAAGGCTTATGACGAGGGCAAGCTCGATGAGGTATTCGGAACAGGTACTGCCGCAGTTATCTCCCCTGTAGGACACCTGAAATGGGGCGACAAAATCATGACGATCAATAACAACGAGATCGGACCCATCTCCCAGATGCTGTATGACACCATGACGGGCATTCAGTGGGGCAAGATTCCCGATGAGTTCGGCTGGACAGTCAAGATCGACTGATATATGACAACTAAGAGCCTTCGCAGCTGCGAAGGCTCTTTTATATGCATAAAATAAGGCTGTCCGTTTTTTTGGACAGCCTTTTCTTTTATATCGTTATCTCTCCCGAGAATACTGTTACTGCGTTTCCGCTCATATATACGGCATCGTCGGTAACTTTGATCTTCAGTGTTCCGCCGCGCAGGAGAACTGTTATCTCGGTGTCCTTCTCGCAGTAGCCATTGAGCACTGCTGCGACCGCTGCCGCACAAGCACCTGTGCCGCAGGCCCATGTCTCGCCCGAGCCGCGCTCCCACACTCTCATTTTCAGCGTGTGGTCGTCTATGACCTTGATGAACTCCGTGTTTACCCTCTCGGGGAAGATCGGGTCAAATTCAAATTTAGGTCCGACCTTTTCAAGGTCGATGTTATCAACATTGTTCACAAAGGTAACTGCGTGAGGATTTCCCATTGATACGCAGGTGATGTTATAGTCCCTGCCGTCGATCTTTACGGTGCGGTCAACTACCCTGCCGTTCTTGTCGGGCTCGAGCTTTACAGGGATATTTGCGGGCTCCAGTATCGCAGGACCCATATCGACAGTAGCTCCGTTCACCTCACCGTAATGACGTGTAAGCTGTATCTTCATATTGCCGCTGAGAGTTTCTATCTCAAATTCGTCGCTGTCTACAAGACCGTTATCTCTCATAAACTTAGCCACGCATCTGATGCCGTTTCCGCACATCATAGCCTCGGAGCCGTCAAGGTTGAAGATACGCATTTTTCCTGCTGCCTTGTCGGAACGGCAGATAAGAACGATACCGTCTCCGCCGATACCGAAGTGTCTGTCCGAAAGGGCAAGCGCCATACCCTCGGGGTTGTCGATCTCCTTGTCAAAGCAGTTGAAGTAGATATAGTCATTTCCGCAGCCATGCATCTTTGTGAAGTGGTATGTGTGCTTTTCACTTCTGAGGTTGTTGATGTCAACAAGCTCGGTGTTCGACTCGGTATACTTGCTTCTGATAGACGAGGCTATCGCATTTGCAGTATCTATCGAGGTAAGACACGGGATATTCCACTCTACGGTCTTTCTTCTTATCTTTACCGAATCACGGGAGGGTATTCTGCCCTTTGATGAGGTAGAGATAACATAGGATATCTTTCCGCTTTCGATAAGAGTGATAGTATTGTTCTCGGGGTCTTCGTGGATCTTTGCTACGACCTCGGCTTCAATATCGTGCTGTCTGAGTGCCTCGGCTGTGCCCTTTGTAGCGTAAAGCTTAAAGCCGAGATCCTGGAACATCTTTGCGGTCTGCGGTATCTCTGCCTTATCGGCATCTCTGACTGTTATGAAAACGCCGCCCTTCTGATCGAGCCTGTAGCCTGCGGCGATAAGTCCCTTATAAAGAGACTCCTCTAAAGAGTTCGATACAGCAAGCACCTCACCTGTTGACTTCATCTCAGGTCCGAGCTGATTGTCAACGCCGATGAGCTTTTCAAACGAGAACACAGGCACCTTGACTGCCACATAGGGTGAGTTCCTGTAAAGGCCTGTTCCGTAGCCCATATCTGCAAGCTTCTCTCCGAGCATAGCCCTTGTTGCAAGGTCTACCATTGGTACACCCGTTACCTTTGAGATATAGGGGATAGTTCTTGATGACCTCGGGTTTACCTCAATTATATAGATCTCATCGTTGTATGCGATGTACTGGATATTTACAAGACCCTTTGTTTCGAGAGCAACAGCCAGCTTTCTTGAGCAGTCAACTATCCTCTCCATAAGCTTGTCGGACACGTTCCATGCAGGATAAACTGCGATAGAATCTCCCGAGTGTATACCCGTTCTCTCGATATGTTCCATAATACCCGGGATAAGTATCTCTTCGCCGTCGCAGATAGCATCGACTTCAAGCTCAGTTCCCATAAGGTACTTATCTATAAGCACAGGGTTTTCGATACCGTGATCGAGGATTATCGCCATATACTCCTTTATGTCGTCATCATTGAAGGCGATTATCATATTCTGCCCGCCAAGAACGTAGGATGGTCTCATAAGCACAGGATAGTGTATCCTGTTTGCGATCTCCAGAGCCTCCTCGCAGGTCATTACGGTAAAGCCCTCAGGGCGCTTGATCTGATACTTTTCAAGGAGCTCATCAAAGCGCTCTCTGTCCTCAGCGCAGTCGATTGCATCGGGAGGCGTTCCCATTATCTTTACGCCGTTTTTGGCAAGGTGCTTTGTAAGCTTAATAGCGGTCTGTCCTCCGAAGGCAACTACAACGCCCACAGGCCTTTCAACTCTGATGATGTTCATTACGTCTTCGTCGGTAAGAGGTTCAAAATACAGTCTGTCGGCAGTGTCAAAATCGGTGGATACAGTCTCGGGGTTGTTGTTGACGATAACAACGTCATAG
>ONLC01000231.1 GCA_900318545.1 uncultured Eubacteriales bacterium | reverse complement strand
TCCTCGGAGTAGCCGCCTGTAGCCTCAAAATTATCTACCTTAGCCCAGCTTACACCGTAGTCGGTTGACTTCCACAGTCCGTCAGTTCTTGTTGAGAAATAGAGAATGGAGTTATCATTCGGGTCAACCTGAAGCCTTTCTCCGCAGCCTCTTCCGACCTCGTTTCCGCCGCAGCCGAAGGGCAGCTCACACATACCCCAGTTCTCACCGTAGTCATCGGAGTAGAAAATAGCACCGTTTGCATTAGTGTAGGTTCCTGCCGCAAGATATACACGGTTAGGCTCTACAGGGTCGGTAGCGATACTCTCTATTCCCATGTAGTTCCATGTTTCACCGCCGACAAAATCGGTAAGGCACTTCCACCTGCCTGTTTCTTTGTCGAGCCTGTAGGCTCCGCCTATATCGGTACGGCAGTATGCAAGCCCCTCCTCAGTCGGGTTATAAATGATGTTCGGAACAAAGCCGCCGCCGACTATCTCAACGTTCGACCATTCCCAGCCTGTATCCACAGGAGCAGGGGTTACATATTCTATTTTCATATCTTTACCTTTTGAACTGCTGTCCTTGCCGGATGATGAGCTGCTGTCCTTGTCGGCACAGCCTGCCATAGCGGACACCGCAAGCATTGCTGAACAGCAAAGAGCAATTATCTTTTTTGTTTTCATTAGCTCCTCCTATGCCTTGATAAAGTGAAGTATCTTAGAAGAGAAATCTCCGCTGATGCCGTCAGCGCCCCATATTTTGGCGATGTTAATTCCTGCATTCATAAGGGCAGCTCCCGAGATCTTCTTATCGGGCTCGCTTTCCTCATAATAGTAAGCGTCGGGGTCAAGACCTTTAAGCTTTATGCGTCTTGAACGCTCGTTAGGTCTTGCAAGCACCTGAACGAACTCAAACAGAGCGTCAGTCTTATCCTTGGATACGAACATCCATGCGTCCCATGTGTTATCCTCGAACATATTGCCGATTCTGTAGTGGTCGCCTGTTCTGACAAGAGTATTGAACTTGTTGAACTCCTCTATCTGAGCAGGGATAGCATCCCTGTCCTCCTGAGGTATGCGTGTAACGTCAAGCTCATAGCCGAAGGTTCCCACCATTGCGACATGACCTCTCGTTTTGAACGGAGTGTTCCTGCCGACAGTGTGGTTAGGGCAGTCTGAAACGTGAGCACCCATAGCAGAGCATGGATAGCACATAGATGTGCCGTGCTGAATTTTCAGCCTTTCGATAGCGTCAGTATCATCAGAGCACCATATCTGCGGGCTGTAGTAGAGCATTCCCGGGTCAAACCTTGCGCCGCCGCCCGAGCAGTTCTCCAGCAGCAAATGCGGATAATCGGTAGTCAGCCTGTTCATCACATCGTAAACACCGAGCACATATCTGTGCCAAAGCTCTCTCTGTCTGTTTGCAGGCAGGAAGTTCGAGCCTATTTCGGTGAACTGCCTGTTCATATCCCACTTGATGTACTCAATGTTCGCACTGTCGAGTATCTTTCTCATAAGCCCGTAGATGTAGTCCCTGACCTCCTTATTGGAGTAGTCGAGCACATACTGCTCACGGCTCATTGTAAGGGGTCTGCCCTCTATCTGTATAGCCCAGTCGGGGTGAGCCTTGTAAAGCTCGGAGTCGGGAGAGATCATCTCAGGCTCAAACCAGATACCGAACTTCATTCCCAGCTTGTTTACCTCATCAACAAGGTATTTAAGCCCTCCCTGAAGCTTTTTCTCATAAACGAACCAGTCACCCAGCGACGAATTATCCGAATCTCTGTGACCGAACCAGCCGTCGTCCATAACAAGCATCTCAATACCAAGCTTTGAAGCCTCTCTTGCGATAGAGATAAGCTTCTCGGTATCGAAATTAAAGTAGGTAGCTTCCCAGTTGTTTATAAGAATAGGACGTCTTTTATCCTTGTACTCACCTCTGATAAGGTTTTCTCTGTAAAGGTCATGGAAGGTTCTCGACATCTTGCCGAGACCCTCATCGGAGTGTACCATTACTACCTCGGGGGCAGTAAAGCTCTCGCCTGCTTCTAACAGCCATGTGAAGTCAAGCGGATTAATTCCCATTACAAAGCGTGTTTTCTTGTGCTGAGTTACCTCTGCCTGAGCAAAGAAATTGCCCGAATATACAAAGTTGAAGCCGAAAACCTCGCCCCTGTCTTCATCGGCATTGTTGTCACAGAGGGCTGCAAAGGGGTTGTTCTGGTGAGATGACTCGCCCTTGATAGAATCAATAAGCTGTTTTCCGTGGTGCAGGCGGCATCTTTCAACTGCCCTTTCTCTTGCCCACGAGCCGTTCAGTGTTATCATATCAAACTTATCGGTATCGAAGTCAATGCAGGTCGAAAGCACACGGGTCAGCTGAACACTTCTGCTGCCGACATTGTTCACTCTTACCGACCTTGTGATAACATCAAGCTTATCAAAAGCCGTGTATACAAGCACGACCTCAAGTCCCAAGGGCTTGTCCTCGAGAGTTATCTCAAGAGTTTCGCAGCCGCTGCTGTCGGTTGCAAAGGTAGCAGGCATACCCTCAAGAGCAGGCTTGCCCTTATATATCTTATGGGACTTATATCTCAGGTCTGCGGCGGTCATGCCTTTATCATCGAGTATCTTGAAGGCCGCCTCTCTGTAGTCACCGATACCGAAGCAGGAATACTCAAAGGGAGTAGTGTCAAGGAAGGTAGCACGGTCACGGTTGTTTTCCAAAGGTGTAAGGGGGCTTTCATCAAATCTCAGCAGGTAGCCGAGATCATCATCGGGAACTTTTGCTCCGAAATAGACATGACAGAGGTAGCCCTCCTCGGTATATTTCATCATGTAGCTTGTATTGTTTGCATCGAGCCTGAAGCTTCGATCTTTTTCGCTGTAAAAAACGCTCATTATATCACTCCGTTTCTGAAATTGCAGGCAGAAAAGCCGCTTACCCCTATTATAGCAAGTACGAAAGATTTTTGCAAGAGCAGAAAACGTTTTCGAGAAAATAAAACATTGAAAGCTTCTTAGATAAGATGAGCTTGCGTTCTTTTTTGCTGAGTGGTCGTCGGAAGTGCTCCACACTTCCGACTGACGAAAAGCGTTCGCTTCGCTCTCTGTTTCGTCAGGGGCGTGCAGGTGTCGGAGCTCGCCCTATCGTCCGTTCGTACTCCTCTTTTGCTTCACGTTCTCTCTCTTTCTGCCCGCCCTTTGTCGGAGCTTCGCTCCGAACGAGACTCTGTCTCGTGCTCTGTTTAGGGCTCTGCCCTAAAAACCCGCAAGCCGCTATCGTCCGGCTTGGCGAACTCTT
>ONLC01000234.1:4451-4756 GCA_900318545.1 uncultured Eubacteriales bacterium | reverse complement strand
CTTTATGCTTCTGTAGCTCAGTAGGTAGAGCAGGGGACTGAAAATCCCCGTGTCGATGGTTCGATTCCGTCCGGAAGCACTTCGGAGGGTATGTAAGTTGACATGATGACTGCTCCCCTTTATTATATGCGGATTTAGCTCATCTGGTAGAGCGCCACCTTGCCAAGGTGGAGGTAGCGAGTTCGAGCCTCGTAATCCGCTCCATATGCGGGTTTATTTCAACGTTAGAATACCTTCCTTCCCGGTAGGAGATGTGAGTTCAACTCTTGCGACCCGCTCCACTTACCCCGAGTTTACGCTCGGGG
>ONLC01000234.1:0-4419 GCA_900318545.1 uncultured Eubacteriales bacterium | reverse complement strand
GCCTAGTGCTTCCCTGCTCCATACCAAGCCGAGTATCAGGAAGAAGTACGGAGTCGAGGTAACAGAGCTTATATTGAACATTGACTGAACAATATATCCCACTACTGCGACTGTAAACGCTGCATCTGACGCTTTTGCCTCACCTTTAATAAAGTCTTTGACAGTCCTGAAGCCCTTTATCAGCGTTACGATATAGAATATACAGGTCAACGCTAGAACAAAGACACCTCTTGTCATGAAGATATCTATAAACTCGTTATAGCTGCGGTCAGTGTCAAGTGCATACTGTGAGATCATTTTCGCCCAGTTATCGGGGCCTACACCAAGAAGCGGATTCTGCTCGATAACATAGGTGCCATTTTCCCATAGATACGAATATATCCACTCTCCCTCAGTGTTACGGTCGATATCAGAGATAGAAAGTCTTGCAAAGCTGTCGTGATAGATCAGACGCTCATCCATAAGCCTGAACTTCCCTGTTCCTGCAAGCACTCCGAATATCACTCCCGAAGCAAGCATCGCAGCAAGACAAACTGCAACAGGTCTCTTCACCTTCTCCTTGCCTGCCTTGACAGCTGCAACAATAAGCGTAAACAGCAGCACAGTGCCGAAGCCTATAACGCCCGTCAGCGTGCAGGTCATTATCAGCACAGCCGCCATAAGTGCTGCCCCCACACCGCAGAAGAGCATCCTCTTCTTTGATTCAGCATATATCAAGCCGAACATAGCAAGTGCAAACGTGAGCGTCAGAACAGCCGCCAGAGCGTGCGGTGAGCACACAAAGCCCGTAGGTATGTACTCTCTTGTACAGAAGAGATTCTGCTTTTCATCAAATATCAGTCCTGTGCCGTCATCTTTGAAGCTGTAAAAAACGTCTTTGAAATAGTTCGGAACCACCTTAGCTGTCGCAGGTATCACCTGCAAGATACCTACAAGGCTCTGGAAAATGCCGAAGCCTATGAACACATCCGAAAGATGCAGCCTTCTGTCAGCATTTGTGACCGAAAGGCCTGCTGCAAACAAGCCCCAATAGCCGATCATTGTGAGCATACCCTCAGACCTGTCAAGGTAGCCGTAAAAAGCTATAAATATCTCACTTGATGAAAGGCAGGACACCAGAGTTACAGCCAGTATCAGTACAGGCAGAAACAGCACCTTATTCCTTGTCTCTTCATACAGCTTATCATAAAGATGATAAAACCTATAAAACCTGTTATAAGCACGGCTGTCGATATAAAGAATATGAACTTCTCATTCAGATAGAGAATTCTGCTTGTATCTTCATCAACGCCGTATTCAATATTCTGTGTGAAATAGTACGGTATAGCCATTGCACACAGAAATACCACACATATTATCGAATAGATACCGCTCATTTTCTGTGCGGACTCTTCCGTCATATTCAGTATAAAGTCACTCTTTTCGCTGGTACCGAAAAGGTGCTTTGTTTCTTTTTTGTTTTCAATTTTCTTTGGCATATTTCTCCTCCTCACGGAGTTATTAAAAAAGCGGACAGAATTCCGTCCGCTTTTTGTTTCAAGCTATTTTGCATACTCAACTACTCTGCTCTCACGAATGAGATTAACCTTGATCTGTCCCGGATAATCCATCTCGTTCTCGATCCTCTTGGCTATCTCTCTCGCTACGAGTACCATCTTCTCGTCGTTTATCTTCTCAGGCTGTATCATAATTCTGACCTCACGGCCTGCCTGGATCGCATACGATTTCTCAACTCCGTCATAAGAACTGCATATCTCCTCGAGCTTTTCGAGTCTCTTGATGTAGTTCTCATAGTTTTCGCTTCTTGCACCGGGTCTTGCTGCACTGATAGCGTCTGCTGCCTGTACAAGAGCAGCTACTACAGTTCTGGTCTCAACGTCACCGTGGTGAGCCTCGATAGCGTGAATAACCTCAGCACTCTCCTTGTATTTCTTACATACATCAACACCGATCTGAACGTGCGAGCCCTCTATCTCATAGCTGAGAGCCTTACCGATATCGTGAAGCAGACCTGCTCTTCTTGCAAGGTTTGCATCAACGCCCAGCTCAGATGCCATCATTCCTGCGAGATGTGCGACCTCGATAGAATGATTAAGTACATTCTGCCTGAAGCTTGTCCTGTAGCGGAGCCTTCCGAGAAGCTTGATAAGCTCATGATTAAGGCCGTGAACATTAGTCTCAAGCACAGCTCTTTCGCCTTCCTGCTTGATCTTCTGCTCTACCTCTCTCTTTGCCTTCTCGACCATTTCCTCTATCCTTGTCGGGTGAATACGCCCGTCCTGAATAAGTCTTTCAAGAGCGATCCTTGCGACCTCTCTTCTTACCTGATCGTAGCAAGAGATGGTAATAGCCTCGGGAGTATCATCAATAATGAGATCAACGCCTGTGAGCGTTTCAATCGTTCTGATGTTTCTTCCTTCACGTCCGATGATTCTGCCCTTCATATCATCATTAGGCAGTGCCACTACCGATACAGCCGCCTCGGAGACCTGATCTGCGGCACATCTTGCAATAGCCAGCGAAATATACTGCCTTGCCTTTGCCTCACAGTCCTCCTTGACCTGAGTCTCATAATTCATGACCCTTACAGCCTTCTCGTGAGTGAGCTGTTCATCAAGCTGAGTAAGAAGGTAATCCTTTGCCTGTTCGATACTGAAGCCCGAGATCTTCTCGAGCATATCGAGCTGGGACTTCTTGATCCTGTCAGCCTCCTCCAGCTTTTCATCAGCCTTTTTCAGCTTCTTGTTGAGGTTTTCTTCCTTCTTCTCCATGTTGTCCAGCTTGCGGTCAATAGACTCTTCCTTCTGCTGGATTCTTCTCTCCTGTCTGGAGACCTCTGATCTTCTGTCCTTGAGCTCTTTCTCTGTTTCCTGGCGAGATTTATGGATCTCATCTTTAGCCTCGATAAGTGCTTCCTTCTTCATCGACTCGGCTTCCTTCTTTGCCGAATCAACTATTCTTTCAGCTTCCTTTTCAGCGGAGCCGATCTGCATTTCGGCTGTCTTCTGACGGTTCTTGTAACCAAGCTTATAGCAGATAAAGCCGCCTACCGCAGCACCAAGAACAAGAGCAACTAAACATAGCAGTATCGCAGTAACTGTTCCCATGTATAGCTTTCCTCCTTCTTAGAAAGTATGGATATCCCTCATCAGCCGGGAGCAGCAGCTCCTGACATCAAAAAAATATCCACCCATATTAAATTGTAAAGATACAAGTTTGCAAAAGTAATTTTATAAAAAAGAGAACCATAGTCCCCCAGTATATAAAAACTATAATGCATAGTATTATTGTATAACAAAATTGCTCTCTTGTCAAGAGATTTTCTCTCATTATTACAATTTTTTTAATTTTTTCGCACCCTCTCTTGACAAGTCGGGCAAATGGTGTTAAAATAGCCTTAGATAAGTAAATCGATGACGAGGAAGCCCGTTTGCAAAGGTGCCTTTCAGAGAGCTCTGTTACAGCTGAGAGCAGAGCAGGTACAGCGAGCAGGGACACCGCCTCTGAGTGCGTTTAATACACGCCGCTGCCCTGCGTTACGGGGATAATGAGGTACAGGGGTGTTTTCCCTTGTGCGAATCAGGGTGGAACCACGAATTTTTTTCGTCCCGTGAGATTTTTTCTCACGGGATTTTTCAGTTTAAGAAGGTGATCTTGGTGAATAAAAGAAAATTGTTTGCGGTGATATGCTACATTATTTCCCTTGCTTGTCTGGGGTGCTGCGGATATATCACCTACATCACATATACGAGTGTATTGTCTGAGCTGCAGGGCTTTCTGACATTTGTGCTGTTCTGGATAGGGTCTTACTGGTTTTCGACCTTCTTTTCACAGCTTTCCCTTAAAAAAGGAAAGGACGGCAAAAAGATACGCTTTATCGGCAAAAAGACAAGACGCTTCATGGGAGATGTGCTGACTATACTCAGTGTGGCACTTATATGCTTCTGGGCGTATATGTATGTGACCAGGTACACTAACCTGCTGTCGTTTTTGAATAGTAAATAAGCCCACGGTGGGCAGAATACAGACTATAAATTTCAGGAGGTAATAAAAAATGATCGAACTAAAGCTTAAAGACGGCTCGGTAAAGCAGATAGAGAACGCTCAGCCTGCTTACGAGATCATCAAGGGGATCGGAATGGGTCTTTACAAGGCGGCCTGCTGCGTAAAGATAAACGGAGAGGTAAAGGACCTGAGAACAGTCATCGACGCTGACTGCAAGTTTGAGGTAATGACCTTTGAGTCAAAGTCGGGTGCTGAGACATTCAGGCATACGGCTGCACATCTTATGGCACAGGCTGTAAAGAATCTTTATCCTGAGGCTAAGCTTGCAAGAGGTCCTGCTACCGAGACAGGCTTCTACTATGACTTTGAGGTTGAAAAGCCTTTCGCTCCCGCTGATCTTGAAAAGATCGAGGC
>ONLC01000235.1 GCA_900318545.1 uncultured Eubacteriales bacterium | reverse complement strand
CAATAACAGCACTCCCTTTCATAGTTATACAGTATAATATTAACACTTTTTTACTATTCTGTCAAGGTGGCAGGGAAAACCCTGCACCGCCATCGCGACATAGTTTTGTTTGAAGCTTTTCTTGCCTTGAACGCGGAGCCGTGATAGTGCGGAGCTAAGCCCTCAGCGTGTTCCTCGGCTTCGCTCGTCACCGCTTCGGGCGGTGGTGGGGACGGGGGCGTTGCCCCTGCGACCCTCTGTCCTGCGGACGGCTGTGCTTATTTCCCAAGCTCTGATAGATCATCGGGGGCTGGGGCGTAGCCCCAGTGGGGCAAAGGGGCGAAGCCCCTTTCTCCCCCAACAAGCCGAGGCTGTCTGGACGTAATGTCCAGACCTGACGAGGCTAAGTTCGCACTATCTAGGCTAAAAAGTATTAAAGCCCACTCCGAAATGAAGTGGGCTTGTGTATTATTATAATCTCCGCACTATCACGGCTCCGCGGTCAGGGCAAGAAAAGCTTTAAGCAAAAGTGCGACGCGAAGGCGGTGCAGGGTTTTCCCTGCCCCACTCCATTAACCGAAGCGGACTTTATCATATCATGCCTTTGACAGCGAATACTTCTGTGAGTATTCCTCGATCTTTTCCTCGTAGCTCTTCGGACCGTTCCTGTGAAGCTGCTCCAGATACTCGTGCTTTTTGAGTGCCGCAAACTGCTTCTTCACCGAGAGCAGATACACCGCTATGTTCGAGCAGTGATCCGATATCCTCTCTACGTTTGTAAGTATGTCAAGGAAGTATACTCCTATATCTACCTTGCAGATACCCTTCTTCGCACGGTCTATATGTATGGATTTAAGCTCCTCTACTATCCTGTCTACGACCTCCTCCAGCGGCTCTACCTCTACTATCTCATCTATATCCATAGTGCGTGTCGCATCTATCGCAAGCGAAATTATCTCGGTTATTGCATCAAATGTTATTTTAAGCTCCTTGATAGCCTCGTCGGAGAAGGCTGCCTCCTGCTCATAAAGTGCCTCGGCAGTTTCAAGGATATTCATTGTGTAGTCGCCTATACGCTCATACTCGGAAATAAGGTGGAAGTACGCTGTTACCTCTCTCGACTCGTCCTCATTCAGTCCGCAGTCATTGAGCTTTATAAGGTACTGTCCGACTCTGTCCTCGAGCCTGTCTATAGTTTCCTCACGCTCTCTTATCTTCTCAGCTGCCTTTGCATCGAACTTTTCAAACAGCGGTCTTACAGCGTTGAAGTTCTTCTGAGCCTTCACACCCATCTGAACAACAGCCTCTCTTGTCTGCGAGATAGCAACGTTCGGAGTAACAAGAAACCTCTCATCAAGCGGATCCTCTGCAAGCTCCTCCTCGTCATCGCCGGGCTTGTCCCGAACGGTCAGGCAGGCAAGCTTTTCAAGCACACCTGCAAACGGAATAAAGATAGCCGTTACTATAATATTGAACAGCGTATGGAAGTTTGCAATATCGCCAGTAGTAAAGTCCTTGTGCCAGAAGCTCCAGCCCACCAGACCCTGATAAACATAGATCGCTATAAGGAAGATTATAGTTCCTATCAGGTTGAAGTAAAAATGCAGAAGCGATGCACGCTTTGCGTTCTTCGAGGAATTCAGCGAGGAGAGCATAGGTGTTACACAGGTACCTATGTTAGTACCCATAATTATCGGGAATGCCGAAGCAAACACAATAGCTCCCGAGCCTGAAATAGCCTGTAGTATTCCGACTGCTGCTGCCGAGCTCTGAGTACATACAGTAACCACAGCACCTGCAAGTATACCGAGAAGAGGGTTCTGCAGAACCTCAAATATCTTCTTGAAAATATCAAGCTCAGCCATTGGCTCAACGGCAGCTCTCATAGTAGTCATACCCGTAAACAGGATAGACACGCCCATAAGTATCTCGCCGATCGTTTTCTTTCTTATCCTCTTAGAGAACATAATAAGGATAATACCGCCGATAGCGAGCATAGCCGCTAAATTAGTCGGCTTTATGAAATTGATGAAGAAGCTCTCTCCGCCCTCAAGGTTAGTAAGCCTGAGTATCTGAGCTGTCATCGTAGTTCCGATGTTCGCACCCATGATTATTCCGACTGCACCTCTGAGCTTTAGTATTCCAGCATTAACAAGGCCGATAACTATTACGGTGGTAGCAGTTGAGGACTGCACTGCTGCAGTTACCACAGCTCCGAAGAAAATGCTCGTGAAAATATTTCCCGACATTTTGGCGAGCACCTTTTCCATAAGTCCGCCCGAAGCCTTTTCAAGACCTGCACTCAGCGTATTCATACCGAACATAAAAAACGCCAGTCCGCCTATCGCTGCGATTATATTGAAAACACTCAAATCAAATCTTTCCTTTCAGTTGGGTGTATTGTATCCTTCACACTCTGCATATAATTCATACTCTACAGAATAAAACAAGCCAAAGCCGAAGCGAAAAAGCCGCCCGGCTCTGACTTTATGTACTACTTTTTAGAAGCCACCACAAGCCTGTTCATAGCACGCCTGAGCCTTTGCTCCGCACGCTCGAACTCCTTCTGGCTTTCGTGCTCTCTGATCTTTCTCTCCGCAAGCTCCTTAGCCTTCTGAGCTCTTGCAACGTCAATATCCTCAGCCCATTCCACAGCCTGAGTTACTATCGTGACTGTATTAGCGGCTACTCTTATCAGTCCGCTTGAAACAGCCGCAGTTCTCTCATTGCCCTCCTGCTTTATTTTAAGCGGAGATGAAACTATATTTGCAACATAAGGCAGATGGTTTGCCATAATGCCTATATCTCCTGCGGCGGTTTTGAGCGTGACAAGCTCAGCCTTGCCCTCATAAAAGAGCTTTTCGGGAGTGATTATTTTCAGATCGAAACTATTCATAGCTTAAATCCTTTTATCAGTTATTTGAAGCCTTTGCCTTCTCGACTGCCTCTTCTATAGTTCCCACAAACAGGAATGCAGACTCGGGCAGATCGTCATGCTTGCCCTCGATTATCTCCTTGAAGCCTCTGATAGTCTCCTTAACGGGCACATACTTGCCCTTCATGCCTGTGAACTGCTCGGCAACGGAGAACGGCTGCGAGAGGAAACGCTGTATCTTTCTTGCACGGGAAACCGTGAGCTTATCCTCATCTGAAAGCTCATCCATACCCATAATTGCGATAATATCCTGAAGCTCGACATATCTCTGCAATATCGACTGCACCTTTCTTGCTACCTGATAGTGCTCATTGCCGACTATCTCGGGAGTAAGTATCC
>ONLC01000236.1 GCA_900318545.1 uncultured Eubacteriales bacterium | reverse complement strand
CTCAGAATTTCCGTGCGATCACAAGACACGCAAAGCAGGTCGGCGTTAAGTATATCACCTTCTATGCGTTTTCCACAGAGAACTGGAAAAGACCTCAGGAAGAAGTAGATGCGCTTATGGATCTTTTTGAAAAGTATCTTGATGAGCTTGACGACTTTCTCAAGGAGCACGTTCGCATTCGCTTTATCGGAGACAGGAGCAAGCTCAGTGAGTCATTGCAGAAAAAAATGCGTGATTCGGAGGAAAAATCCAAGGACTACGATATTATGACTCTGCTGCTGGCAATCAACTACGGCGGCAGAGACGAGATATGCCATAGCTGCAAGGTTCTTGCACAGCAGGTCAAAGAGGGAAAGCTCGAACCGCAGGACATAACTATGGATATGATCGAGCAGAACCTCTATACACAGGACGTTCCGCCTGTCGATCTTGTCATAAGACCCAGCGGCGAGCAGAGGCTTTCCAATTTTATGATCTGGCAGTGCGCCTATGCCGAATTTTACTATTCGGATATCCTATGGCCTGATTTCAACAACAATGAGTTCGATAAGGCTATACTTGCATACAGCGACAGAAACAGACGATTCGGAGGAGTTTAAATAATGGTCACTCGTATTAAATCAGCAGCGGTCGCAATAATAATTGCAGTGATTATGCTGATACTGCACAATACTTTTGTTTTCAATCTTGCGTTGGGATTTATCATATGCGTTGCGATCTGGGAGGTCTTCAGGGCAACAGGCTATGCAAAGCACCAGAAGGTAGCGATCGCTTGTTATACATTTGTAGCTCTTGATGCGATAATGCCTGCGCTGCACGCTCACGGGTGGGTGCTGTTTTTCAACTCAAGGCTCTACTATCTGCTCTTTATAATCGCAGTGTGCGTAATGTATCTTATCGACCATAAAGAGTTCACATATACCGATTTTTTCTTTATGATCGGCGTTACATCGCTGTTCAATTACTGCTTCTCCACACTTACGAATATGGCACGGGAACCGGGCGGAGTTTTCCTGCTGCTCATCACTCTTTGCGCTGCATGGCTCGCAGACAGCGGTGCGTACTTTGCGGGAACATTTCTCGGCAAAACGCATCTTTGCCCCGAGATAAGCCCGAAGAAAACTATCGATAAGTTCCTCACAACCGAGATGAGACTTGTCGGCAAAAAGACAAGCAATATGAATGTTACAGGCAGCAGCAGGAATAAAGTAAAAGATAGAAAAAACGTTAATAGCCCTAAGTCTCAGGCAAATAAAGTCAGAAAATGATAAATGAAAATCACCCCGATGATTATCGGGGTGATTCTATGTTACTGATGTGTTTTATCAGTCAGCGATAAGTACTACCCAGCCCTTTATAGAAGGACAATAGCCTATGCCTATCCTGTTAGCCATCGGGTCAAGATACTTGCCCTTTGTTACAGTATTTGCTGCCCACTTTGTATATACATCGTAAGCTGTTTTCATCTCAGGTCCGTACTCAAAGTTTTCTCCCATGATGTTTCCGAAGCCGAAGTCAGCAGCTATAGTGTATGCACTGCTGCCGTCAGGTCTCTTGTGAGAGTACTCCTCTGCGATCTCGTAAGCTCTGATAGTTGCAAGAGCACAAAGATCCTTATCAACCTCGAGAGCCTCAAAAGCTTCCTTCTTTCTGTCAGCGTTGATGTACTCAGCTACCTTCCGGCACTCGTCGGAGACTGCATAGGTGCCTATGTTCGGAACATCAACAGTGATGAAGTTATAAGGACCTACAACTCTCTTTCCGTTTACGGTCTTATATCTTCTGATGCCTATCTGCCAGGTCTTGTCCTCGTCGAGATCGTAAACCGCAAAGTTCTTCTGATAGCCCTCCTCGGTAGTGTCGATGTGCTTCCACTCGGTCTCGCCCTTTACCTTAGCGTAGATATCGTAGCCATCGATATTCTTGTCCTCGTCTGCTTTGTTCATTATCATTGTGCAGATATGGTTAGTTGTGCTGCACGCAGCCTCAAACTTTTTGAGAGTGGTGTAAAGATACCTGTTATTGTAAGAGGGACTCATAAGGGTCGTAGCTGCATTGATCTTCTGCATAGCCCTTACTGTGTAGCGGTACTCTGTGCCCTCTGTAAGGCCCTTATCAGTGTAGGAGGTCGTATCAGGACACCTCAGCGAGAACCTTCCACTTGTTGTTTACATACTTATAAACTCTGTAGCCTGTTACAGCGTCCTGCTTCTGCCAGTTGAAGGTAATCTGGCTGTCTGTGCAGGTCTGAGTTGTGAACTTTACATTTGCAGGAGAAGTAAAGTCAGAGGTGAATGTAAAGCCCGACTTGTTTGTATAGCCGTCAGCATCAGTTCTGAAGGCTCTTACTACGAAGTCATATCTTGTGCCGCCTTTAAGCCCTGTTACCTTATAGCTGTTCTTGTTCATATGGTCGGTAGAGCCTACATAAGTCCACGAGGTTTCTGCAGCGTGCTCTCTCTTGTAGATCTCATAGCCGTTGCTCTTTGATACCTTCCAGTTCAGTGTGATCGAGCTGTCGCTGCGCTCAGACTCGGTGAACACAATATCTGTAGGCTTAGTGGTAACGTACTTGTCGCCCTGAACCTTAGTCCAGTCATAGCCTGTGCTTGTTTTCTTGAACGCACGCACAAGGTACCTGTAAGCAGTGCCGCTCTGGAGGCTGCCCTCGTAATATGTAAGAGTGTTTGCTCCGACATTTCCAAGGCCCTTCCAGCCCGAAGATGTGTATCTGTAGACTCTGTAGCCTGTTGCACCCTCTACCTTTTCCCAGTAGATCCTGATAGCCTTTGCAGAGGCAGCATAGCTTTTCTTCACATTTACATACTGATCTGTAAAGCCGGCCTCAGCCGATGCTGTAACAGCAACAGTGTCTGCCGCCATAACAGAAGGTACGATAGCAGCTGCCGAGGTACCTGTAGTCATAACAGCGGCAGCAAGAAGTGATACGAGTTTCTTGTTCATTTTTTCAGCTCCTTAATAGTCTGTGGTTTTTTCGTACACAGAAATTATACCACAATTTAAAGCCCTTGTAAATGTGCTATCTCACAAAAAACACAGGTTCACATATCAGTGTGTTTGAGCATTTTGCAGTCTGCACAGCCGCTGAGCGTTGACACTCAGATACTATTATGATATAATAGGACAGAAATCTTCTCACGGAGGGTTCTGTTTGAAAAAAGTATTATCGCTGTTAAAGAAAGAGGCTATGCTCACTGTGTCGGCAGCAGCGGCGATCGCAGCACTGTTCATCACACCGCCGAGCACTCAGCTCCTTCGGGATATAGACTGGCACACCCTTGGAACGCTTCTTATGATGCTCTGCGTGCTGGAGGGCTTCAAGCAGGAAAATGTGCTTGACCCGCTGGTAAGGCTCTCCCTCAAAGCAAGGAGTCTTACAGGGCTGTCGCTCTTCTATATTTTCGGGGTATTCTTCTCCTCTATGTTTGTTACAAACGATGTATCTCTGATGATTTTTGTTCCGCTGACTATTTTTACATTCAGGGGCGGCGGAAAGGAGCAGTATATACTGCCCGTGATAACTATGGAGAACATCGCCGCTGTAAGAGGCTCACTGCTGACGCCCTTCGGCAGTCCGCAGAACCTTTTTTTGTACAGCCGCTTCGGCATAAGCGCAGGACGTTTTATGCTGCATATGCTGCCGCTTTGTGCAGGCTCGGCAATACTGCTGATAATATTTGTTCTGGTGCTGTACAGAAAGGAGCTTCACGAGCAGATCTCGTTCGACCGATCAAAGCTGAATGTCGGGGTCGGTGCCAAACGAGGCTTTTATCTGGGGCTGTTCCTGCTGGTGATACTTACGATAATTACACGCACCGAATACTGGTGGGCAGCTGTGATAATCGTCACGGGAGCTATCCTTATCGCTGACAGGAAGCTTCTTCTGAAGGTAGATTACGTATTGCTTTTTACTTTTCTGTTTTTCTTTGTGTTCTCATCGTCTGTCGCTGCGAACGAGAGCATTGCAGGCTTTCTGAGCAAGGCTGTTTCGGGAAGAGAGTACTGGTGGGCTATAGGTCTGAGTCAGATAATCTCGAACGTGCCTGCATCTATCGTGCTGTACCCGTTCTCTCAGAGCAATGCTGCCCTTATCTACGGAGCCGACACCGCAGGACTGTGCTCGCTGATAGGCTCTCTCGCATCGGTGATAAACTACCGCATATATGTGCGTGAATATCCCGGGCAGGGCAAAAGCTTTGTAAAGGTGTTCACTCTTATCAGCTGGGCATTTTTTGCGATAGTTGTGATACCCGGATTGCTGCTCTCGGCATGGAAAATGTAGAAAAAACAACACTGAAATGTCCGCTTTGCGGGCATTTTTTTTAAGTTCTCCGAGGGTGAAATTCTTATCAGTGAGGTTTTATATCCGCTGTTCTGATTATCATTCAGCAGCTTATTCTTGTCCTTGACTTTGTCAATAATTTGTGTTATAATTTAAGCGGATTTGTTACTTTTATACTAAAAAGCGTGGATATCTATGTTCACTGACAGAAAACACAACATCATGATAATAAGATAAGAAGGATACTTATTGCCGAGGACGAATTCATCAACCGTGAATTGCTCAGCAATATACTGAAAAAAGATTTTGAGATCGTCACTGCCGATAACAAGGCAGAGCAGGCAAACCACGCAAAACAGCTTGGTAAATTCAGCGTTTTGTGTTATAAACCCTATACAAACTGCATTTTGCAGACAAAAAACAGGAGGACATTTTATGAACAAGAAAACTCTGGTGCTGGTTCTGAGCCTTGCTATGTGCTGCGGTACAGCAATAACAGGCTGCAGCGATTCAGACTCGAGCTCCAAGAGCTCTGAGAGCAGCAAGGCCGAGACCACAACAGCCGAAAGCAAGGCTGCTGCCGAATCTGCTGCGGAGGAAAGCACTGCCGAAAGCAAGACATCGATCGAAGAGGAAACTAAGAAGGAGCTCCCGACAAATATTATCGACGGCATCGACTATCTGACCTTTGTATCACACGGCTATAAGCTGCCCGATGACTGGGAAGAAAAGGTCGAAATGGTGACCTTTGAAAACAAACAGGGTTACGATGTAAGCATCGAGAAGAGGGCTTATGATGCTTATATTGAGCTTACAAAGGATCTTGAAGCAGAGGGCATTTTCGTTGATGTAGATACAGGCTACAGAAGCGTTGCCGAGCAGGTTGAAATCACACAGCGTTACAGGGAGAGGTACGGCAGCGAGTATGCTAAAAATGTGGTAGCAGTTCCCGGCTATTCCGAGCATCACACAGGTCTTGCGATCGACCTTTATCTTATCGTTGACGGCGAGCCTGTTATCTATAACGAGGATCTTGTAAAGTATACGGACATCTGGGAAAAGATACAT
>ONLC01000237.1 GCA_900318545.1 uncultured Eubacteriales bacterium | reverse complement strand
CCCCGTGATAACAGTCCGCACGTCAAGGACAGTAGGCGGAGAGCAGATCTTCGGAGCAGTTTTATAAACAGCAAGCCGCCCGAGCACACCGGGCGGCTGATAATGTAAAGAATTTGTAAAAGCCCTTGACTTTCAAATCAGAATGCTGTATAATATACTAGTTGATTGAAAGATCAATGCTGCTATGGCTCAGGTGGTAGAGCACATCCTTGGTAAGGATGAGGTCACCAGTTCGAATCTGGTTAGCAGCTCTGACCGCTTCCGAGAGATCGGGGGCGGTTTTTTATTGCAAAGAAGCAGGAGCGAAATTCGTTCCTGCTTCTCTTTTTATTCTATAACTGCGTTTGCAAGCATCAGCTTTATACGGTTTTCCTGATTTACCTTTGTAGCACCCGGGTCATAGTCGATAGCGACTATGTTTGCATCGGGGTATGCTTCCTTGATACGCCTTGACATTCCCTTGGCAACTATGTGGTTCGGCAGGCAGCCAAACGGCTGAGTGCAGATTATGTTCTTTGTGCCCGTTTCAGCAAGTGCCGCCATCTCAGCGGTGATAAGCCAGCCCTCGCCCATTTTAACACCCTGATTCATATACTTGTCAGCACATTTTCTCAAGTGCTCAAAGTCGTGAGGCGGCTGGAAATCGGAATTATCCTTTATTATCTTTATCTGCTGCTTCTGGAACTTGTAAAGCACATCGTAGCCAATGCCGAAGAGTACAAAGTCCTTGCCCTTGTTGTCATAAAGGTATCCGTCGTTGACAGAATCCGATGCACAGTAGAGCACAAAGTCCAGAAGTCCCGGGACGTTCGGCTCGCAGCCCTCCTCCAGCAGGAAATTATTCAGATCATTGTTTGCAAGAGGGGAGTACTTTACATAGATCTCACCGACTATGCCGACCTTCGGCTTTTTCTCCTTAGACCTCGGGATAGCGCCGAAGTCACGCAGCATAGCAAGATAAATGCTCTTTGTGGACATATATCTGCTCTTTGTTTCAAACAGCTTTCCCAGCCTGTGCTGCCAGCGTGCAAGAAGCTCATCGGTCTGACCCTTTTTAAGCTCGTAGGGCTTGCACTGGTTGTAAAGGAGCATAAGCATATCGCCGTAAAGCACTGCATAAATAAGCCTCAGTGCGATGCCGGGTGTCATCGGGAAGGCAGGGTTTTTCTCCAGTCCGCTGAAATTGAGCGATATAACAGGCACCTGCGGATATTTCGATGCAATAGCCTTTCTTATCAGGTGGATATAGTTCGAGGCTCTGCAGCCGGAGGCTCTGCAGCCGCCGCCCGTCTGTGACATTATGAGGGCTGTTCTGTCAACGTCATATTTGCCGCTGTCAAGAGCGTCCATAAATTGCCCTATAACAAGCAGTGCAGGATAGCAGGTATCGTTATGTGTGTTTTTCAGACCCTCATCTATAACGTTTCGTGAGGTGTTCTGCAAAAGCTCCATTTTGTAGCCGTACTTCTCATATATCTTGATTATGAGCTTAAAGTGTATAGGCAGCATATCGGGGATAAGGATAGTGTAGCCCTTGTCCTTCATCTCTTTGGTGAATACTGTCTTGAAAACTCTGTCCGAGCCGCCTATGTTCTTTCTTGCGAGCTCTGCCTCTGTCATTTTGCTGCTCATACTGCAACACCTTCTTTCTCTTCCTCAGCTTCCTTGCGGCTCTGCTTCTCTTCCAGGGCAGCCGCAAGGGATCTCAGCCTGATCTTCGCAGCACCGAGGTTTGTAATCTCATCTATTTTAAGCTGAGTATAAAGCTTTCCTCTTTCTTCAAGGATAGCCCTGACCTCATCGGTAGTGATAGCGTCAATTCCGCAGCCGAAGGATACAAGCTGTACAAGCTGCATATCATCGTGGCGGCAGACGTACTGCGCTGCTCTGTAAAGTCTGGAGTGGTATGTCCACTGGTTGAGAACATCAAGAGCAGGAGTGTCCACAAGGTTCGATACGCTGTCCTCTGTTATAACCGCAAAGCCGAGCGATGCTATCAGCTTGTGGATACCGTGATTTATCTCAGGGTCGATGTGGTAAGGTCTTCCTGCGAGGACTACTATCTGCTCGCCCTTTTGCCTTGCCTCCTCGATTATCTGGGCAGCCTTTGCCTCGATGTCACGGCGGTATCTGAACTGCTCCGAGTAAGCCTTGTTGAGGACTGCGTGTACCTCGGCCTTAGTGACGCCGTATTTCGAGAGCGCCTTTGCAACTGTCTTAGCCACATGATTCTTGCGGTTGATGTCAAGGTACGGCGCTATAAAGTTCTCGTCGTTCAGCTTATCGTTGTTTGCCTGTAAAAGCTCCGGATAGTATGCAACTACAGGGCAGTTGTAGTGGTTGTCCGACTGACCCTCGTCCATATTGTAGCTCATGCAGGGATAGAAGATAAAGTCAACGTTCTTTTCAAGCAGGCTCTCGATATGTCCGTGAGCAAGCTTAGCAGGATAGCACACCGTATCCGAGGGGATAGTCTGCTGACCCTTGTAATATGTGGCTCTTGTGGATTCCTCGGAGAGGACTACCTCAAAGCCGAGCTCTGTAAGCAGCGTTGCAAAGTACGGCATAAGGTCATAATATGAGAGTGCCAGCGGAAGGCCTACTCTTGCTCTGGGGTGAGCAGGCTTCCTGTCAGCATAGGAGAGTATCTTGCTGTATTTATATTCAACAAGATTTTCTGTCCTGTCTGTGAGCTTTATGCCTGCACCCTTTTCGCACCTGTTGCCAGAGGTGAAGCGGTGTCCGTCATTGAAGCGGATTATAGTCAGGTTGCAGTGAGCGCCGCAGCCTCCGCAGGTAACAGCCGATGACTTGTAGGAGAACTCCTCAAGCTGCTGCTGAGTGAGCACTCCCGAGGGCTTGTCGCTGTTCTTTGACTTTTCCTTTGCGAACAGGGCGCAGCCGAAGGCTCCCATAAGTCCTGCGATAGCAGGTCTTATAACGTTTCTGCCAAGCTCCTGCTCAAATGAGCGAAGCACAGCGTCATTAAGGAAGGTTCCTCCCTGAACAACTATATTCTTACCGAGCTCATCTATCGACTTTGCTCTTATTACCTTATAAACGGCATTCTTAATAATAGATGATGACAGACCTGCCGAAATATCCTCAACAGAGGCACCGTCCTTCTGAACCTGCTTAACGGACGAGTTCATAAATACCGTACATCTTGAACCCAGCTCAACGGGTGCCTCTGCAAAAAGGCCAAGCCTTGCGAACTCTGCTATATCGTAGCCCATAGCACCTGCGAAGGTCTGTATGAACGAGCCGCAGCCCGAGGAACAGGCCTCATTGAGCATGATAGAGTCGATAGCGTTTTGCTTTATCTTAAAGCACTTGATATCCTGTCCTCCTATGTCGATGATGAAATCAACATCGGGGCAGAAGTAAGCCGCTGCCTTGTAATGAGCAACGGTCTCTACTATACCGTAGTCAACTCCGAGACCTGCCTTTATAAGCTCCTCTCCGTAGCCCGTAACAGCCGATGCTTTTATTCTGAGCTTAGGGTTGGCAAGGCTGTAGATCTCCTTCAGCTTTTCGGCAATAATATCAAGGGGCTGACCCCTGTTTGAGCAGTAGTGCTGATAGAGAAGCTTTCCGTCGGGGGTGATAAGTACAAGCTTCGTAGTGGTCGAGCCTGCATCTATGCCGAGGTATGCGTCACCCTCATATTCTCTTATATCCTCGTATCTGAGGTCAGACTTCATATGCCTTTTTACAAAGTCGTTGTATTCCTGTCTGTCATTGAAAAGTCTTTTTCCGATGACAATATTATCATTAGTCTTAGCATTTACTATCTTTTCGAGTGCCTCATCAATAGTCATTTCCTCGGCGAGCGTGTCAGCGTGGAGTGCTGCACCGAAAGCCATATAGCACGATGAGTTCTCCGGCAGGATAGCATTCTCCTCTGTCAGGTCAAGGGTGGTCCTGAAGGCCTTTCTCAGCGCACTGAGATATGTAAGTGGTCCGCCTAAGAAGAGCACCTGGCCGCCTATCTTTCTTCCCTGAGCAAGACCCGAAACAGTCTGGTCAACTACTGCCTGAAAAATAGATGCAGAAATATCTTCTTTTTTAGCACCCTGATTGAGAAGCGGCTGAATATCAGACTTTGCGAAAACTCCGCACCTTGAAGCTATAGGATAAAGCTTCTGAGCCTTGAGAGCGAGCTCGTTCATCTCATCGGGGTCAACGCCGAGCAGACCTGCCATCTGGTCGATGAAAGCGCCTGTACCGCCTGCGCAGGAGCCGTTCATTCTCTGCTCAACTCCGCCTGTGAGGAAAATGATCTTAGCGTCCTCGCCGCCCAGCTCAACAACTACGTCAGCCTTAGGATAACGCTTGTTTACTGCGATAAATGCGGAGAATACCTCCTGAACAAAGTCGATGCCGCTTGCCTGTGCGATGCCCAGTCCTGCCGAGCCTGTAATAGCTATCCTGAACTTGTCCTCGGGATAGAGCTTCTGTAT
>ONLC01000239.1 GCA_900318545.1 uncultured Eubacteriales bacterium | reverse complement strand
CTTGCTGAGCATCGCCACAAGCACAAAGCCTATCGAAAACAGCAGAAGCTCTGCCGTCATTCCCTTGAAGTTCGTTTTAAGGCCTATGCTCACAAAGAACACAGGAGCAAAGAACATATAGCCGTTCACGCTGACCTTTCTGTCGATATACTCAGCATCACGCACATTACAGAGAATAATTCCTGCTATGTACGCACCTGTAATGTCTGCAATACCGAAATAAGCCTCGGCAACATAAGCAAGTGCAAAGCAAAGACCCATAGCCATTATAGGTATACGTCTTGTGTGAGGGTATTTATCGTCAATATACTTAAACACTCTGTAGAAAAGATATCCGAGCACAAACGAAAATGCAAGGAACATCAGCACCTTAAGCGATACAACCGATATCTTAGTTTTCGGGTCTTTGAAGCTCAGTACAAAGGTCAGAACTATAATGCCTATTACATCATCAATGATAGCCGCACTAAGTATCGTCTGCCCGACCTTTCCCTTGAGCACTCCAAGCTCTTTAAGCACCTCTACCGTTATACCTACAGAGGTAGCCGTCATAATAGAGCCTATAAACAAAGCCTTGTAGAAGCCCTCGGTGCCAAAGCCCGAGAAGCCGTAAATGCACATATAGAGTATTGCTCCGCATACAAAGGGCACGAACACTCCCACACAGGCGATAATAAACGCCCTGAAGCCCGATTTTTTAAGCTCGGTCAGGTTAGTTTCCAATCCTGCCGAGAACATTATTAGTATAACGCCTATCTCTGCCAGCTGCCCGATAAAGTCATCAGGCTTCAGAATTCCAAGCAGACAGGGTCCCATAATAAGGCCTGCTACTATCTCTCCCACCACCATAGGAGCCTTAACCTTTCTCGCCAGCAGACCCATAAATTTAGCACCGACCATTATCAGTGCAAGATCCATAAGTATCTCGTAATTCTTCATAAATCATACCTCTGTTCAATATTTCAAAGCAATTATAGCACACTATATGTCCTTTTGCGTTAATTTTTTTGGGATAATATATTAATAGTGGCCTGTGAAAGGCACCGGGCAAATGTAAAAAAAAATCCTAAAAGCCGATTTCTGCCTCAAAAGACTTGCAAAAGCCTTTTAAATAGTGTATAATATATAAGTTATGGTATATATGCCAAAAAATACAGAAAGAATGGTGCTTTGTTATGGATATGCAAATGGTAAAGTATCTCGCAGATCTCAGCAAGCTGGAGTTCTCAGACGAGAAGCTCGAAGAGACAGCTGCTCAGATGACCGACATCATCGGACTTATGGACACAGTCAAGGAGATAGATGTCACCTATGATGCTTATAAGGATAACCACGATGTCTTTCTCCCCGAGCTCAGGACCGACAGCGTTGTGCCCTCTATGGAGACTGACAGGATAACCTCCAATGCCGTAAGCTCGAACAACTGCTTCGTAGTGCCTAAGGTCGTTGAGTAATTTAGAAAGGGTGTTTGACATGGAGCTTAATATGAAGCTGCGTGATATGAGAAAGGCTCTTGACAGCAGGGAGATCTCCGCCGAGGAGCTTGCCAAGAGCTATTTTGACAGGATAAAGCAGTATGACGGTGAGATAAAAAGCTATATCACCGTTACTGAGGAGCTGGCTATGCAGCAGGCTAAGGCAGCTCAGGAAATAATAAACAAGGGCGAGGCTAAGGCTCTTACAGGTATACCTGTGGCAGTTAAGGATAATATCTGCACTAAGGGCGTAAAGACAACCTGTGCATCGAAGATACTGGAGAACTTCATTCCGCCTTATGATGCTACAGTAATGGAAAAGCTTAATGCTCAGAACATAGTTATGCTCGGCAAGACCTCTATGGACGAGTTCGCTATGGGCGGCTCTACACAGACCTCTGCCTTTGCAAAGACCGTAAACCCCTATAACAAGGGCTGCGTTCCGGGAGGCTCTTCGGGCGGCTCGGCTGCGGCTGTTTCGGCAAGACTTGCGCCTATCGCACTCGGAACCGATACAGGCGGCTCAATAAGACAGCCTGCATCGTTTTGCGGAGTTACGGGCATAAAGCCTACCTACAGCAGAGTTTCACGTTACGGACTGGTAGCCTTCGCAAGCTCGCTCGACCAGATAGGCGCTATCGGACTTGATGCTCATGACTGCGGAATACTTCTTAACTCTATCTGCGGCTTTGATATCCATGACGGAACCAGTTCCAAGGAGAGCGTGCCCGACTTTACCTCGCTGATAGGTGAGAGCATGAAGGGCGTGAAGATAGCTATCCCTAAGGAGTTCTACGCTGAGGGCATCAACGACGAAGTAAGACAGACCGTTATGAAAGCGGCTGAACAGTACAAGGCTATGGGCGCTGAGCTCATCGACTGCTCTATGCCGTCGCTGAAATATGCAGTATCGTGCTATTATCTGCTTGCGTGCGCTGAGGCTGCATCAAACCTCTCACGCTATGACGGAATCAAGTACGGCCACAGAACAGATCGTCAGTGCGACAGCTACGAAGAGCTGATTGTAAGGTCACGCTCGGAGGGCTTCGGCGATGAGGTAAAGAGAAGGATACTTCTCGGAAACTACTGCCTCTCAAGCGGATATTATGACGCTTACTACAGAAAGGCACTCGCACTCAGACAGCTCGTCAGAAAAGAGTATAATGACATCTTTGAAAAGTGCGATATCATTCTTACTCCTACCGCACCGACCGTTGCTTACAGCCCTGAAAAAACGGCTGACCCCGTTTCTATGTATCAGGCTGATATCTGCACGGTAACAGTGAACATCGCAGGACTGCCTGCAATATCCACTACCTGCGGATATGACAGGAACGGTATGCCGATAGGAATGTCTATCATAGGAAAGAAATTCAGAGAACAGGATATAATCAAGGCAGCAGACGCATTTGAGCAGGGCTTCACTCCTGTGCTGCCGAAGATGTAAGGAGGAGATCAGCATGGAAAAATGGAGGACCGTCATTGGTCTGGAGATACACGCAGAGCTCCTCACCAAGACTAAGATATTCTGCGGCTGCTCGGCTGAGTTCGGCGGAGCACCGAATACAAGATGCTGCCCTGTCTGCACAGGTATGCCCGGAACGCTCCCTGTTATCAACCAGACGGCAGTTGAGTACGCAGTCAAGGCAGGCTTTGCTCTGGGCTGCTCGATAAACAAGTTCTCGGTATTTGACCGTAAGAACTA
>ONLC01000241.1 GCA_900318545.1 uncultured Eubacteriales bacterium | reverse complement strand
CTACTGTTTCATGAGGTGTCATTTTATGCTTACCTGTAGCAGGAATTGTCTTTGCCCTTCTGCCAAGCTCCTCACCGCAAACTGTGCAGTAAACTACCTCATCGTAGCTGCCTGCCTGATCGCAGGTTGCAGGAACTTCGTTCTCTCTGACAGGAGTACCGGGTGTATGGTCTACTGTAGTCTTAGAAATTGTTACAGGAGCTGTGATCTCGTTCTTGCCCTCTGCATCAGAATACATCTTTCCGCATACGGAGCAGGTCCAGTAAGCCTCAGTTCCGTCAGCCTTGCAGGTAGCAGGAACTTCCTCTGTCTTACTAAGCGTACCTGTGTGAGTTGTGCTCACAGGAATAGTGTCAGGTGCTGTGATCTCAGTTTTACCCTCTGCGTCAGCGAACATCTTGCCGCAGTCCTTGCAGGTCCAGTAAGCCTTTGTGCCTTCTGCTGCACAGGTTGCAGGAACCTCTTCGGTCTCTTCAAGAGCATGATTAAAGTTTACAGTTACCTTGGTGGTAGCCTGTACGCCTTCTTTAGTAGCCTTTGAAATGATATTTGCTACGCCCTTTGAAACAGGTGTTACTTTACCGTCAGCATCAACAGTAGCAACTGCTGTGTTGTCGCTTTCGTAGGTAACAGTCTGATCAGCATCGTCAGGATTTACCTTAGCACTGATAGTATCTGTATCCTTGCATCCGTCGATAGTGATCTCAGCAGGTGCTGTTACAGACTCAGGATCAGGCTTCGGAGCTTCCTGAACAACAACCTTTGTTTCTTCTTCACTTGCAGAGTTTACAAGCGGAACTGTAGTAGTTGTTGAACCGTCTGCAAGAACCAGCATTACAGCTCCTGCCTCGATAGCATCATCAAAGTCAACGGTGTAATTGCCCGGTTCAGCATTTTCTCTGACCTTAACGTCAAATGAAACAATATCTGAGGTTACAGGCAGTTCATAGGCATCCTTTTTCAGACCCGATGTAACTCCTGCTCCGTCCAGGAAGAATGCTCTCTGACAGTATTTACCGTCAAGATAGGGCTGTACTACCGACTCAACAACATACGGGTTGCCATCATCATCAAAGTCAATAGCTCCGTCTATGGTGTATTCAGAGTACGGATCCCAGGCAGTGTCAAGGTTCTTCCACTTTGCAGTATTATAAAGCTTTGTGAAGCCCATATTTTCATCAAGTACAGGCTGGAACTGAAGTGCTTCCGGGAACTTGAATCCAACGAGCATTCCGGCAAAGTAACCGTCACCTGTGATTTCCATCGACAGTGTATATGTAATGGTATCACCGGGAGCGGCCGTAGTTTTGCTCGGTGTCAGGTAAAGCTTTACCACAGGCTCAGCAGCAGAAACTGACATTGCAGGCATTGTTGACGCCACGATCGAAAGGGCAAGCAATGCGCTTAAAGCCTTTTTCATATAACTTTCTCCTTCTCTAAAATTTTTTGATCTGTCCACGGCTCTAAGCACAATCGAGCCGCTAACATACCATTGTCATTATATCACAGCTGAACTTTTTTGTCAACAGATTATAAAAACTTTTTTATGGCAATTTTAACAAAAAATAGGTAATTTTTTCGCCTGCTCTTACATAGCAGATATTACTCCACAATATGTAGTGCCCCTGCACAAACAAGGGCACCATGCAAAAATATTAAATTCCGAGAATATTCCTCTTTATGCCCATAAGGTCAAGAGTATCGACCTTGTAATCTCTGTGAGCATCTGCTCTGGACTTCATTTTAGGATCAAAGGTCTCAAGGTTAAGCATAAACCTTTTTAGCAGCATAATATCTATCAGGTCTATCTTGCCGTCATCGTTGATATCACCGAACTTAAAGCCCTCGGGCGTATCTATAAGCTGTCCCCGCCTGTTTGCGTAGAGCTCAGCCTCAGTGCCGGGATAGCCCTGTATCCTGCAGGACTTCTGGCCTATCAGAAAGGCATAATCTCCGATAGAGGTAACGCTCTTCGGGATAAATATGCTTGTAAGAGCCGTATCCCTGAAAGCATCCTTTCCAATAGTTTTCAGACCCTCATTCAACGTTACCGAAGAAAGCGAAGAGCATTCCTTAAAGGCACTTTCGCTGACAGACTGAACACTGCCCGGTATAACTACGCTTTTGATCAGCGGAGCGCTCCTGAATGCAGACGCGCCTATACTCATAATTCCTTCGTTCAGAGTAACGCTCTCAAGCTGAGAACAATCATAGAACGAATGACTTTCGATCTCCTCACAGGTACCCGGAATATCAACGCTTTTTATTCTCGTATGACTAAAAGCACAGTACCCGATCTTTTCAAGCTCCGCAGGCAGAACGACCGTTTCAAGCTCTGTACACTCTTCACACATATGACCGTTTATCTGTATCAGAGTATCGGGGAAGGAGATAGACTTGAGCGACGTATTATATGCAAAAGCACTGTCGCCCACATAGGTAAGCCTTGTTCCCGAAAGGTCAGCGCTTTTAATGTTCGTTCTTGCAAAAGCAGCAATTCCGATATAATCAAGTGTACTCGGGAACTTAACATAGCTCAGTGCCGACATACCTGTAAAGGCCTGCTCACAGATATAGGTCATACCTTCGGGCAGATAAAGCTCTGTGATATTATCATCTAACCATATGCCCCAGTAGTCCTTCTCAATGCTTGTGACCTTGTAGCCCTTTACCTCGGCAGGCACAGTTACCGCACCCGAAATGTTTCTGAACTCGATAAGAGCGACCGTGTTTGAGCCTGTAACCTTGAAAAACATGGTTCCGCTCTCATTCCAGAACGTATCTCCCACAGCGGCACTTGCCGTGATAAAGCTGTCCTTTACCGTTTCAACAACAGCAGGCGATGCAGCCGCTCCGAACACCAGCACCAGTGCACATACCGCACTTAGTATTTTCCTTTTCACTTTACATTTCTCCTCTTTATCAGTCGATTTTCAGTATGATACGTTTTATCTTCATAATATCAAGAGTATCTATCTTTGAGTCACCGTTGGCGTCTGCCTTTTTTATGGTTTTTCCGCTGATATTAGCGTAGCGCAGCAGTACTCTTTTCAGGAGCATAATGTCAAGTGTATCTACTTTACCGTCATTGTTTGCATCGCCCTTCAGGAAGGTACCCACAGCAAAGAACGCATTCTG
>ONLC01000243.1 GCA_900318545.1 uncultured Eubacteriales bacterium | reverse complement strand
GGTCAGAAGATCGAGCAAAAGGCTGCGGAAAAGGGCGTAACACCCAAGCAGTATGTTGATGAAATAGTTGAGGTATTCAAAAAGCTCTGGAGCTATATGAATATCAGCTATGACAGATATATCAGAACAACCGATGACTATCACGTTGAGGCTGTTCAGAAGATATTCAAGGCTCTCTATGATAAGGGATACATTTATAAAGGCGAATACAAGGGCAAGTACTGTACTCCCTGCGAGAGCTTCTGGACTGAGAGCCAGCTTGACGAGCACGGATGCTGTCCCGAGTGCCACAGACCTGTGGTTGAAGCAAAGGAAGAGGCATACTTCTTTAAGATGTCTCCTTTTGCTGACAGGATAGAGAAGCTTCTTTTAGAGACAGATTATCTCAGACCTAAGTATCGTGCTCAGGAGCTTGTCAATAATTTTATCAAGCCCGGTCTTGAAGACCTCTGTGTTTCGAGAACTTCATTTACTTGGGGCATTCCTGTTACTTTTGATGAAAAGCACGTTGTATATGTATGGATAGATGCACTTTCCAACTATATCACTGCTATGGGCTATGATAATGACAGATATAATGATATGGATAAATTCTGGCCTGCTGATGTTCACATGGTAGCAAAGGACATTATGAGATTTCATGCTATAATCTGGCCTGCAATGCTTATGGCTCTTGATGTGCCGCTGCCGAAGCACCTTGCAGTTCACGGCTGGATAACCTTCCAGAACAAGAACGGGGAAAACCAGAAAATGTCCAAGTCTCTCGGAAATGTAGTCGATCCGTTTATGCTGGGAGAGCGCTACGGCGTCGATGCTATAAGATATCACATTATGAGAGAAATGGCTCTCGGTGCTGACAGTGGATTTTCCAATGAGATTATGATAAACCGCATAAATTCAGACCTTGCAAACGGGTTTGGAAACCTTGTTTCAAGAACTGTAGCTATGGCTGATAAGTATTTCGGCGGTACACTCCCTGAGGAAAGGGAAGAGGGCGAGTTTGACAGTTCGCTTAAAGATAGCGTTATTTCACTTCGTGAAAAGGTTGATCTCTGTGTTGATGAAACAAGACTTAAAAACGCTCTCGAGGAGATATTCCTTGTAGTTGACCGTGCAAACAAATATATCGACGAAACTGAGCCCTGGAAGCTTGGAAAAGACGAAAGCAAGAAGGCAAGACTTGCATCTGTTCTCTATAATCTGCTTGAAGCGATCAGAGTTATATCAACTCTTTTGTCACCGTTTATGCCTACAACTATGCCTAAGGTTTGGGAGCAGATAGGCGCAACAGCAGAGCATACAACCTATGATAATGCAGGAAAGTTCAATGTTCTTCCTCTGAATGTTACTGTTCATAAGGGTGAGATACTTTTCCCGAGAATAGATATGGAAAAAGAGATTGATGAGCTGAACGCTATAATTGAGCAGAATATGGCTAAGGCTAAGGCAAACCTTTCTGATAGCGAAAAGACAGATAAGTTTACTCCGGAAGGCCTTGAAGAAGAAATCTGTATTGATGATTTCGGAAAGATCGATCTAAGAGTTGCTCTTGTTAAGTCCTGCGAGAAGGTTAAAAAATCAAAGAAGCTTCTGTGCTTACAGCTTGACGACGGCTTTGGCGGACGTCAGGTAGTTTCAGGTATTGCTGAATGGTACAAGCCTGAAGACCTGATAGGAAAAAAGGTCATTATTGTAGCAAATCTCAAGCCTGCAAAGCTTTGCGGAGTTGAGTCTCAGGGAATGATCTGTGCAGCTGATACACCTGATGGCGGAGCTGCAGTCGTATTCCCGGATCAGAGCCTGCCTTGCGGATCTAAGATCAGATAAAATAAAGCTCTCGTTCAGAGAGCTTACGCACCTGTAGCTCAGCTGGATAGAGCGTCAGACTCCGACTCTGAAGGCCGTGCGTTCGAATCGCATCAGGTGCATTAAATCAAACTATGGAGGTTTATTATGGCTGATAATATTGAGAAGCAGATAAAAGAAGGGGAGGGCAATGTCCTCAGCGGCTTTGTCCTTTATAAAGATGCAAATATGGACTGGCTCCGTTTTTTCAAGAATCTTAAAGAGGACTGGGGCATTGAAGTAACTGATGAAGTAAAGGACAATGCGGTTGTTTTTAAGGTCGGTGAGATGGTAGTTGCCTGCTCATTGCTCCCAAGCCCTGTTCCTAATAATGAGGCGGAGGATGCTGCAAGGCGTAATGTTTTCTGGCAGGATTCTGCAAAGTTTGTTGCCGAGCATAAAGCTCAGGTGCTTTTAGCTATCATGAATAAGTTTGATCCGCTCGATCAGGCTCTTCTGTTTGCTAAAGTAGCATCATCGCTCCTGAAGCTTGATAATGCGATCGGCATTTATAAGGCTCCGACAGTTTACGAGAAGCAGTTCTATATAAACTTTGCCGAGACCATAAAAAAAGATGAGCTTCCTATTCCGATTATTGTATTTGGCGGAATGTATCTGACTGATGACGGGCTTTGTGCTTATACATCAGGTATGAGAGCACTTGGCTATGAGGAAATGGAGGTTGTTGATACTCAGCTTCAGCCTAACGATATTATCGGTATGATCTTTGCTTTCTGCGAGTACGTAGTTTCTGAAGAGGTTCAGCTGAAAAACGGTGAAACCATCGGTTTTACAGATGAGCAAAAGATACCCATCACTTTGTCTGACGGTGTAAGTGTAGAAGGAAAAACTCTGAAATTGGGTCTGTAAGATTATTTTTTACAATTTAGCTATAAAATTGTCACAACCGCTTGTTTTTAAGACAAGCGGTCTTTGTGTAAAATGCACATAAATGTGACGTAAAGATTGTGCAGGATTTTTTGCACGAAAATGGTATAAAACTATGGTAATTTTGATTGAAATCTGTTATAATATATATATCCTGTAGTACACGGGCGTTTTGTCTGTGTCTGCGGAAAGTCAAAAATAATTGGAGGTAGAAACCAATGGCAAAGAAGTATTGTTATCTTTTCTCAGAAGGCAATGCCAATATGAGAGAGCTTCTCGGCGGAAAGGGTGCAAACCTTGCTGAGATGACAAACATCGGCCTCCCTGTTCCTCAGGGCTTTACTATCACTACAGAGGCTTG
>ONLC01000244.1 GCA_900318545.1 uncultured Eubacteriales bacterium | reverse complement strand
GCACCTTGTAGGGCTGAGCCTTTACGGAGCAAACGCTATGGCACATGACGGAAAAGACCACAGGGATATACTTGAATACTATTTCAAGGGAGCGAAGGTGAAGCTTAAATAGCTGTCTCTATATCAGGATCAAAAGAGGGCATAAGCTGCAGCTTGAAAAGATTGAGCTTATGCAGGCGGTCGATACGGGCTTTCTTTTCCTGATCGTCTATCTCTCCCGTTCTGATATAACGGTCAAGCTCTGCATATGTGAAGCCGAGGTTGTCCTCATCGGTGAGCCCCGAAAGCCCGTCGATAGGCGGCTTGTCTACAAGCACATCGGGCAGCCCGATAAGGCGGCCTACAGCCTTCATCTCCTGTACCGTCAGATGCGAACACGGACTGAAATCTCCTGCGGCATCACCATATCGTGTGGAGTAGCCCACCCAGTCCTCAGACAGATTGCAGGTGTTCGCTACCCTGCCGTTATGGCTCTGCGCAACGGCATATAGGGTAGTCATTCTAACCCTTGCAGGAAGATTTATCCTGCTCTGCTTTGAAAGCTCAAACGGAAACGCCTTTGTAAGACCATCGACTGCGTCCTTGATATTTATGATATAGTGCTTTATCCCCAAATGCTCCACAAGAAGCTTTGCCATGTCTATATCGGCCTGCTCTCCGCAGGGCATAAGAACGCCAATGACCCTGTCAGTACCGAGCGCCTCGGCACACAGAGCCGCAACTATAGAGCTGTCTTTTCCTCCCGATATGCCGACTATGGCATTACAGCCCTTTCCGTTTTTCTCAAAGAAACCTCTTATCCAATCTACACACTCGTCTTTTACCTTCTGAGCATCAAACATTTAAGCACCCTCCAATTCATTCAGATGTACATTCAGTACTCTTATATCATAGCACATCTGCGCTCATTTTGCAAGAGCAGGCAGGGAAAACCTTCAAAACAAAGCGGAGCCTGAAACAGGCTCCGCTGTTTTTTATCTGACTGTCAGTCCGTTCTCGTCGGCATCGACTCTGAGGATATGATCCTCTGCAATGTCAGCCGAGATGATCTTCTTAGCTATCAGAGTTTCAACGCTTGACTGAATATACCTCTTCAAGGGTCTTGCTCCGAAGGCAGGGTCAAAGCCGTGGTCTATGATGTAGTCCTTTGCTTTGTCCGAGACCTCTAAACTGAGCTGTCTGTCAGAAAGCCTGCGTCTGAGGTCTGCAAGCATAAGGTCAACTATCATCACGATATTATCCTTGACAAGAGGCTTGTAATATACTATCTCGTCAAGCCTGTTGAGAAACTCGGGGCGGAAATGCTGTTTCAGCAGCCCGTCCACCTGAGCCCTTGCGGCTTCGCTGATCTCGCCGTTTTCCTCTATTCCGTCAAGTATATATGGCGAGCCGAGGTTTGAGGTCATGATGATAACGCTGTTTTTGAAATCCACAGTTCTGCCCTGAGAATCCGTGATACGGCCGTCATCAAGCACCTGCAGAAGGATATTGAAAACATCGGGGTGTGCCTTTTCGACCTCGTCAAGAAGTATAACGCTGTACGGCTTTCTTCTGACGGCTTCGGTAAGCTGGCCGCCCTCCTCATAGCCGACATATCCTGGAGGCGCTCCGATAAGACGACTTACGGAGAATTTCTCCATATACTCCGACATATCTATACGCACCATGTTTTTCTCATCATCAAAGAGTGCTTCCGCAAGCGCCTTGGCAAGCTCCGTCTTGCCGACACCTGTAGGTCCTAAGAAGAGGAACGACCCTATAGGCTGGTTCGGGTTTGCAATGCCTGCACGGGAGCGCAGTATCGCCTCGCTGACTTTTCTCACAGCCTCGTCCTGTCCGACTACACGCTTATGGAGTATGTCCTCCAGTCCTAAGAGCTTTTCACGTTCGCCCTCCATAAGCTTTGTCACAGGTATGCCTGTCCAGCGGGATACTATCCTGCCTATCTCGTCATCGGTCACCTTATCGTGCAGGAAGGTATTGTCTGTTTTCTCTTCGGCATCACGTTCAAGCTGAGCGAGCTCCTCTTTCAGAGCAGGCAGCCTTCCGTATTTGAGTTCTGCCGCCTTGTCCAAATCATAGCCTCTCTCTGCTATCTCTATCTGAGAGTTTACATTCTCGATCTCCTCTCTTATCTTCTGAAGCTTTCCGATCGATGACTTTTCGTTCTCCCACTTTGCTTTCATGGAAGCGAACTTCTCACGCATCTGCGCAAGCTCCTTCTGTACATCGGCAAGGTGCTCCTGAGAGATGCGGTCGCTCTCCTTTTTGAGAGCAGCTTCTTCTATCTCGTGCTGCATAATCTTTCTTGAAATATCGTCAAGTTCGGACGGCATGGAGTCCATCTCCGTTCTGATAAGAGCACAGGCCTCATCAACAAGATCTATCGCCTTATCGGGGAGGAAACGGTCTGTGATATACCTGTTTGAGAGGGTAGCTGCGGCGATAAGAGCCGAGTCATGTATCTTTACACCGTGAAAGACCTCATAGCGTTCTTTCAGTCCACGCAGTATCGAGATAGTGTCCTCGACTGTAGGCTCATTGACCATAACAGGCTGGAAACGCCTCTCCAGCGCAGCGTCCTTTTCGATATACTCACGGTACTCGTCAAGCGTTGTCGCACCGATACAGTGGAGCTCGCCCCTTGCAAGCATAGGTTTCAGCAGGTTTCCGGCGTCCATAGCGCCGTCGGTCTTACCTGCCCCGACTATGGTATGGAGCTCATCAATAAAGAGGATTATTCTGCCCTCGCTTTTTTTGACCTCCTGCAGAACAGCCTTGAGCCTTTCCTCAAATTCGCCCCTGTATTTTGCACCTGCTATAAGCGAGCCCATATCAAGCGAGAAGAGCGTTCTGTCTTTCAGGTTTGAGGGTACATCTCCCTTGACAATTCGCATAGCAAGCCCCTCAGCGATAGCAGTCTTGCCGACACCGGGCTCACCGATAAGGACAGGGTTATTCTTCGTTTTCCTTGAAAGTATACGCACTGCGTTTCTTATCTCGGTCTCTCTGCCGATGACCGGGTCAAGCTTGTTCTTTCTTGCCAGCTCGGTAAGATCCTGACCGTACTTTTTGAGCACATCATAAGTATCCT
>ONLC01000245.1 GCA_900318545.1 uncultured Eubacteriales bacterium | reverse complement strand
TTTTTTTTTGCTATAACAATCCCCTGCCCTGCAAGGCATGGCTTGATTACTTCGGGAGCTGGAAAAAGTTTGTTAACAGTAATTTCTTCAATAGTTATGTAGATGATGACTATAACGTTATCCCCTTCTGGGAAGGTCACAGCTGGAATAATATCGGCCTGCCCAAGGATAAGGAAATGTTCAGAAAAGCTGTTGAAGGTATCAGACAAAGGATAATTCTCAGAGGTCTGAAAATAGAATGTAAGCTTTGGGAGAAGATATAATGAATACAAACATAAACGCTGCTTTGAGAGAGGCTGTTGATAATAACGATGCCGTCGCTGTACGTGAGGCTCTTGAAAACGGTGCCGATGCAAAAATGATCATCAGAAATGAGCAGAAAAATTTTTATATTGAAGAGATACCAATACTTAACTATGCCGTTATTCACAGGTGCAGTATCGGGATAGCTGAGCTGCTCCTCAGATATGGGGCTGACATATATGAATGTGTGAGGATCCATGAAATCAATTCGGAAACAAAGGAGATAAGGCTTTCTGTCTTCCCTATCCTGATAGATGCCATAGAACAGCTCGCTGATGATGAGGATAAGCCTGCCGAACCCGAGATGGTAAGATTTCTTATCGAGCACGGTGCTGATGTAAATGCCTTTGTAATATCGGGGACGCTTGACAGAGAAAGCAAGCAATACCGTGACATGAAGCCCATAATGTCAGTCATCGGCAGTGCGGTTATGAACGGTGCTGATGATGAGATCATAAAGATGCTTATACAGCACGGAGCAAACCCCGATAAGGCGTTTCCTGCTGATACGGGTGCGAAAACATAATAAGCATTTATAAGTCCGGGACATTTCCCAAGAAGGGGGTGTCCTGTTTGATTTTATGCTTAAGGCAACACCGCATGACCCATGTGCATCACGCAGGCTTGCTGACGCAAGTCAAGGAGAATTTGGGTAATATGACGGAAAGCTGGCAAGCAGATGATGTGCAGAGGCGTTAGCCGCGGGTCGTGCGGTATTGCCTTAAAACATTTGACAACAGCCAAACTATGTGTTATAATAATTTGGTATGACTTTATCTTGTAAAAAAGGAGGAATTACAGGTGGCTTTACCGATAGTTGCAGTGGTCGGAAGACCTAATGTTGGAAAATCAACACTGTTTAATAAGCTGATAGGTCAGCGGCTTTCTATAGTCGATGATACTCCGGGCGTCACCCGTGACAGGATATATGCAGAATGTGAGTGGACAGGTCACAGGTTTATGCTGGTGGATACGGGCGGAATTGAGCCTGAATCAGACGAGGTGATACCTGTTCAGATGCGAAGACAGGCAGAGATCGCAATCGCAACTGCTGATGTGACAATTCTCGTTACTGACCTTACCTGCGGTGTTACCGCTACAGACCATGACGTAGCTCAGATGCTTCTAAAAGCAGGCAAGCCTATTGTACTTTGTGTAAACAAGTGCGACAAGGTGGGCGAGCCGCCTATGGAGTTCTATGAGTTTTATAACCTTGGTCTGGGTGAGCCTTATGCCGTGTCCTCGGTACACGGCCACGGAACGGGAGATCTGCTTGATGAGGTAGTTAAGGAGCTTCCGACCGACACCGAGGAGGAGAGCGATGATGAGAGCATAAAGGTAGCCTTCATAGGAAAGCCCAATGCAGGAAAATCCTCGATAATAAACCGTATCTGCGGTGAGGAGCGTGCTATAGTTTCCGATATTGCAGGAACTACAAGAGATGCTACCGACTCCGAATATGAGAGCGAGCAGGGAAAATTTGTGCTGATAGATACGGCAGGAATAAGGCGTAAGTCCAAAATTCTGGACAGTATCGAAAAGTACTCCGTGCTCAGAGCCTATATGGCTGTTGACAGAGCCGATGTTGCTGTCGTTGTGATCGACGCTCTTGTGGGCTTTACGGAGCAGGATTCAAAGGTTGCGGGATATGCTCACGAAAAGGGCAAGGCCTGCGTTATCGCAGTGAACAAGTGGGACGCTCTTGAAAAAGAGACTAACACTATGAATGAGTTCAGAAAGAAGCTCGCCGATGACCTTAGCTTTATGAGCTATGCACCGATAGTTTTTATCTCAGCAAAGACAGGTCAGCGTATTGACAAGCTGTTTGAGATGATAAGATACTGCGCCGAGCAGAACGCCGTGCGTATTCCTACAGGAAGGCTCAACGAGGTGCTCGCCTATGCGACAGAGAGAGTTCAGCCGCCCTCTGATAAGGGAAGAAGGCTCAAGATATACTATATGACGCAGATAGGCACTAAGCCCCCTACCTTTGTATCATTTGTAAACCGTGCTGAGCTTTTCCACTTCTCCTATCAGAGATATATCGAAAATCAGATAAGAGAGACCTTCGGACTTGACGGAACACCTGTCGTATTCAAGATTCGTGAGCGTGGCCGCGATGATACAAAATAACTCATTTAAGGAGGAATTCAATTGAAGATCGTTGCTGTTCTGTTTACGGTCATTTTTTCATATTGTTTAGGAAGCCTGAACTCTGCTATTATTGTGTGCAGAGTGCTCAAAGGCAAGGATATAAGAGAGTTTGGCAGCAAAAACGCAGGACTTACAAACGTTCACCGTGTATTCGGAAAGGGGCCTGCTATTGCAACGCTTGTATGCGACCTTCTGAAGGGTGTGCTGGGAGTTGTTATCTGCCGTATAGTTGTACATAAGCTGTTCGGAGTTACCTTCTTTGACGATCCGCACTTTATCGGATATGTGGCAGGGCTTTGTGTAAACCTCGGACACTGCTTTCCTGTGTTCTACGGTTTTCACGGCGGAAAGGGAGTGCTTATTGCGGCAACTACCCTGCTGGCTATTGACCCTGTCACCTGCTGTTTCTCACTGGCGGTATTCTTTGTGCTTGTGTTCCTGACAAAGTATGTGAGCGTAGGCTCTATCTGTGCGGCTATCGCTTATCCGACATTTACGTTCATAGATCAGAATTTCCTGTACAGCGGACATTATGCAGTCATTCCAAATACGATAGTTGCAGGCTGTATAGGACTTCTGATAGTGTTCCTGCACAGACCGAACATCAAGAGGCTCTTAAACGGAACTGAGAATAAATTTGGACAGAAGAAGAAAGAGGCATAGATATAGCTTCTGAAAAGGGAGGATAATTATGGCTTGTAATATCACTATACTGGGCTCGGGCGGATTTGGTCTTGCTCTGGCTATAATGGCTGACAACGCAGGACACAAGGTAACTGTATGGTCGGCATTCAATGATGAGATCGAAACTATAAGGAGAACAGGCGAGCTCAAAGCAAAGCTCCCCGGAGTGCTTGTAAACAAGACGATAGAGCTTACTACCGATATTTCCTGTGTAAAGGGCAAGGATATCGTGATACTCGGTATACCCTCGCCGTTTCTCAGAAGCGTATGCGAGCAGGCTGCGCCTTTTATGGAGAAAAACACTATCGTTGTAAACACAGCAAAGGGTCTGGAATCGGGCTCGCTTAAAACTATGTGTCAGATTGCTAAGGAGAGCTTTCCCGAAAACCATGTCGCAGTGCTGACAGGACCCTCTCATGCTGAGGAGGTAGCAAGAGGGCTGCCGACTACTATAGTTACATCGTCTGACAGCCGTGAGGTTTCATACTTTATTCAGTCTGCACTTTCTAATCAGACCTTCAGAGTGTACGTAAATGATGATGAGATAGGCAGCGAGATAGGCGGAACTATGAAGAATATCATCGCTCTTGCCGCAGGTGTCTGCGATGGTCTGGGCTACGGCGACAACACAAAGGCTGCTTTAATGACCAGAGGAATTTATGAGATAGCTAAGCTTGGCAAGGCTATGGGCGCTCAGGAGGAGACCTTCAACGGGCTGAGCGGTATAGGCGACCTGATAGTTACCTGCTGCTCTATGCATTCGAGAAACAGAAGAGCGGGTATCCTCATTGGTCAGGGTGTTGACCCCGAGGAGGCTGTTCGCCGTGTAGGTACGGTCGAGGGCTATGTCTGCACAAA
>ONLC01000247.1:1991-5066 GCA_900318545.1 uncultured Eubacteriales bacterium | reverse complement strand
TTGCACTAGACTTATTAGTCTGCACTATTCTGCTCAGCGGCTGCAATTGAAAAGATACAACTGAGTATCGGCGTAAGGCGGTGCAGGGTTTTCCCTGCCCTGCCGCTGCCTACTTGACATTGAGGTTGTTTTATAGTAAAATATAGGTTGAGATATTTTGCTCAACAAATAATAGAAGGGAAGTTTACTATGGGACTTACACTCACAGAAAAAATACTAAAGGCTCACCTCGTTGACGGTGAGTTCGTTAAGGGTCAGGAGATCGGAATCAGAATAGATCAGACCCTTACTCAGGACGCTACAGGTACTATGGCGTACCTCGAATATGAGGCTATGGGCGTGCCGAGAGTCAAGACTGAAAGGTCTGTCGCTTATATTGACCACAACACCCTCCAGTCAGGCTTTGAGAATGCCGATGACCACCGCTTTATCGGCTCTGTAGCAAAGAAACACGGTATCTATTTCTCACGTCCGGGCAACGGTATCTGCCACCAGGTACACCTTGAGCGCTTCGGCGTTCCCGGCAAGACCCTTATCGGCTCTGACAGCCATACTCCTACAGGCGGCGGAATCGGTATGATAGCTATAGGTGCAGGCGGACTTGACGTTGCAGTTGCTATGGGCGGCGGTGCATATTATATCACCTATCCGCAGATAGTAAAGGTAAACCTCACGGGAAAGCTCTCACCTTGGGTATCGGCTAAAGACGTTATCCTTCAGGTGCTCAGAATTATGAGCGTTAAGGGCGGAGTAGGCAAGGTCATCGAGTACTGCGGCGAGGGCGTAAAGACCCTGTCAGTTCCCGAGAGAGCCACCATAACAAACATGGGCGCCGAGCTTGGTGCTACTACATCTATATTCCCTTCTGACGAGATAACACTTTCGTTCCTCAAGGCTCAGGACAGAGCTGATGTATGGCAGGAGCTGAAAGCTGACGATGACGCAGTTTACGATGAGGTCATCGACATTGATCTTTCTGAGCTCGTTCCTCAGGCAGCTTGTCCTCATTCACCTGACAATGTAAAGACCTGCGATGAGATAGGAAAGCTCAAGGTAGATCAGGTCTGCATCGGCTCATGTACAAATTCATCTTATGTTGATATGATGAAGGTAGCCCACATTTTAAAGGGTAAGACCGTTGACCCGAGCGTGTCGCTCGCTATCGCTCCGGGCTCCAAGCAGGTGCTCAATATGATAGCTCAGAACGGCGCTCTCGCTGACATGATAGATGCAGGTGCAAGAATTCTTGAATCTGCCTGCGGACCCTGTATAGGTATGGGTCAGGCTCCGAACTCAGGCGGAGTTTCCCTCAGAACCTTTAACCGTAATTTCCTCGGCCGTTCGGGAACTAAAGACGGTCAGATTTACCTTGTTTCACCCGAGACCGCAGCAGCGTCTGCTCTGACAGGCTATCTCACCGACCCGAGAACCCTCGGCGAAATGCCCGAGATCAAGGTTCCCGAGCAGTTCATGATAAATGATAACATGGTAGTTGAGCCTGCTCCCGTTGAGGAAATGGACAGCGTTGAAGTCCTCAGAGGGCCGAACATCAAGCCTTATCCCGAAACAGCTCCGCTGGTTGAGGATATCGAGTGTCAGGTATCCTTGAAGGTGGGCGACAATATCACTACCGACCACATTATGCCTGCAGGTGCAAAGATACTTCCTCTCAGATCGAATATACCCGCTATCTCACAGCACTGCTTTACAGTCTGTGACGAGGACTTCCCGAGAAGGGCTAAGAACATGGGTGCATCTATAATAGTAGGCGGCTCAAACTACGGACAGGGAAGCTCCCGTGAGCACGCAGCGCTTGCACCTCTGTATCTGGGTATCAAAGCAGTGCTTGTAAAGAGCTTTGCACGTATCCACAGAGCTAACCTTATAAATGCAGGAATACTGCCTCTTACCTTTGTGAACGAGGCTGACTATGACAAGATAGAGCAGGGCGATGAGATCGCTATAAAGAATGTAAGAGCAGATGTAGCTGCCGACAAGACAGAGCTCACAGTCATCAACAAGACCAAGAACGTGGAGATACCCGTTCTCTGCGAGCTCACAGGAAGAACTAAGGAAATAATGCTTGCAGGCGGTCTGCTTGACTACACAAGAGAGAAATTAAAGTAATACCTACTCCCACCGCTGGTGGGAGCAGGACAAAGAGATCACGCAGGCGGTCTGCCTGATTGTACAAAAGAGCTTATAGTAATACCTGTTCCGTATGGAGCAGCAAAAGCCGCAGTGTAGAAGTCTGCACACAGGGGGTGTCAACTTGGACGACAATAATATCACCTCGACTAATTTTGACTATGACATATATTCGGGCGGCAGTGCGGAAGCTGCCATTAATGAGATGTATGCCGAGGAGCAGAAGGAGCTTGAGCGTGCCAGAAAGCTGGCTGCAAAGTCAAAGAAGAACAAGCTTGACTTTACAGGTGTTGAGAGCGTAACCGATGAGAATATCGACTCGCTCATTTACGGAAGCGATTATGTTCCCGAGCCCGAGCCCGTCGAAATGGCAGACCCGATAGTGCCTGCACACAATGACCTCAGAGACAGGGCGATGACTAACCGCAACTCCGAGCCCTCGGAGTATGTAAATCCCTATATGGATCAGCCTGCTCCGACAGCAGGACAGGGTATGCAGGCTCAGCCTGTTCAGCCTCAGCAGAATATGCAGCAGAGCCCTGTTCAGGGGCAAAGGCCTCCTATGCAGCAGCAGGCACCTCAGCAGTCGGTTCCTGCCTATCAGGTGGGTGCGAATGACCCCTACGCTACCGATAACTTTAACAGCACATATACAGATACCTCAAACTATCAGGCGGAGGCTATGGCAGCCCGGATGAGAGGTCAGACCGTGACCTACGGTCAGGCTATGTACGGGGGTGCTCCTCAGCCAATGTTTGACCCTCAGACAGGACAGCCGCTGCAGCAGCCTCAGCAGAACTACAGCCCTTATGATGCACAGGGACGATATGACCCTCTGAACGTTTACGGACAGAACGGTCAGTATCAGCCGCAGCAGGGCAGAATGAGTCAGGCTGAGGGCATAGCTATGGTCGATCAGATGCTCGC
>ONLC01000247.1:0-1940 GCA_900318545.1 uncultured Eubacteriales bacterium | reverse complement strand
ACCTACCGCAGCACAACCACAGTCCGCCCCGGAATGAGCAAGCGTGAGCGTGGTGTCGCACAGGTGGAGAGCATGATGGCTCAGGACAGAGCAAGTCACGGAAACACCGACAGCTTCATTAAGGCATTGAACGCATCACCTATGGAACTCGGAGCACGCAGAAGCGGCCACTCCTATGGGACGTATGATATGTTCGGCCGCAGGGAGTATAACGAGAATGATGAGGTCATAAGCGGAGAGCTTGCATGGTATCTTCTCTGGTTTGCCGCAGGTGCAGGCATACCCTTTGGGGCGTTTGACTTAAACCTTGCATTCTGCATTATGATAGGCTCTGTGTTCGGACTTATAGGTGCTGTTATCAAGCACAACGGCAAGGAGGGCTTTGACTTAAAAACAAGCCTGCTTATGAGCAAGACGGAGCTCCTTCTTATACCTATCTGCATAGTGCTTGGGATTTTGCTTTATTTCTACATATAGACAGGAGGTATCGTTATGGCAGGTGCAGCAGTTGAAAAATACACCGCCGAGCAGTATTACGCTCTGACAGGTGAGACCAATGAGCCAATGGAGCTTCACAACGGCGAGATAGTTTATCTTGCGGCTCCGAGTATAAGGCATCACAACATTACAACAGAGGTCTTTTCAAGACTCAGAGAATTTATAAAATTCAAGGGCGGAGACTGTAAGCCTTTTCATTCGCCTGTTGATGTAAGGATAGACGACTACACTGTAGTTCAGCCCGATGTATTCGTGGTCTGCGACAAGAACAAGATAGACGAAAAGTATATAAACGGTGCTCCCGACCTTGTTATCGAGGTAACGAGTGCGAACAGAGCGAACGATCTTGTAGATAAGCTCGGCATATACTTTGCCGCAGGTGTGCGTGAATACTGGATAGTCGATACTGAGTATAACAAGGTGCTTGTGTATAACTTTGAGCAGCAGAAGTTCCCGCTTATTTATGACTTTACCGATGATGCCCCTGTGGGTATCTACGGCGGTGAGCTGAGCATTAAGATATCGGAGCTTTTGTAAAAATGTATTGAGGTGACGCATATGCTTCCCAGACTTGACGGGATAGGCGTTCTTATGGGATCGCTTATCATGGCAGGATATGTTTTGGGCCTGCTTATTCTCGGCATAGGCATTTTGTTTGGTACAAAAAGGACAGAACGCCAGAAAAGATACATTTATGCTTCAAAAACCTTGGTGGTGCTTGGGGTAATGACAATTCTTGTGACGTTTGCGTTTCACTATAGTATTTTTATAAATAAATAGATTCAGGAGGAAAGTTAAATGGCAAAAATTCAGATGAAAACACCGCTGGTCGAAATGGACGGCGATGAGATGACAAGGATCATATGGCAGGAGATAAAGGATATCCTTATCACCCCGTATGTTGACCTTAAAACCGAGTACTATGACCTCGGACTTGTTCACAGAAATGAGACTGACGATCAGGTAACTATCGACTCTGCAAACGCTACAAAGAAGTATGGCGTTGCTGTTAAGTGTGCAACTATTACACCTAACGCTGCCCGTATGCCCGAGTATAACCTCAAGCAGATGTGGAAGAGCCCGAACGGCACTATCAGAGCTATGCTTGACGGTACTGTGTTCAGAACTCCTATCTTGGTCAAGGGTATCACACCCTATATCCCTACATGGACAAAGCCTATCACTATTGCACGTCATGCTTACGGCGATGTTTACAAGAACGTTGAGATGAAGTGCCCTCAGGGCTCAAAGGCTGAGCTTGTCCTCACAGATAAGGACGGAAACGTATCCAAGGAAGAGATCTTTGACTTTAAGGATACAGCAGGCATCATTCAGGGACTCCACAACAGAGAGGACTCTATCTCGTCCTTCGCAAGAGCCTGCTTCAACTTCGCTCTCGACAAGAAGCTCGACCTCTGGTTCGCTACAAAGGACACTATCTC
>ONLC01000296.1 GCA_900318545.1 uncultured Eubacteriales bacterium | reverse complement strand
CGATACCAATTTGTTAAGCTTCTGGAAATAAAGCATTCGGGAGTTTTTCTAACGGTGCAGCTATAACGTGCTATAATCGCTACTGAAATAAATTGGTATTTATGAAACCTGCTAAGAAAAATCAATAGGCAAAACAGCCAAAGTTGAAAGTGCAGCTTTGTTGAAAGTGATTGATGAAATGGGAATAAAAAAGGCATAGCAAAGCAGACGTATGAAAGCAGATTTTCAAACGCCTGATGTGTATGTAGTTGTGGCAACCGTTACTTAGAGTAAAGCTGCATGACCTTACCATAGTAAACACGAAGGAACTTGTTCAGTCCTGCGATCATGGCTTCTTTACCACATTTGCCTTCGCTGCGTTTCTTCTGTATAAAGTCATAGACAGGATCGTCAATTGGCTTGTGCTGGATCAATGACTGCATGATTTCATAGCCGGTCTTGCGCAAATAAGAGTTGCCTCGTTTGGAGATTTTACGTTCAGAAGCGTTGAACGCTCCCGACTGATAAGGCGGAGCATCAATGCCGGCATAAGCGATTAGTGAGTGCTTGTTTTTGAAACGGCGCACATCACCGATCTCGGCAATGATGCGAGGTGCAAGAACATCTCCGATACAGTTCATATCTCTGACAACCGAATATTCAGGCAAGGTCTTGCAAATTTCCTGCATTTGTGCTAAAATGGTATTGCGTGATTCCTCTGTTGAGTGAATCAGCTTTATGGCTTCTCTAACAGCAATTTTGACGGATTGGGAGTTAGGAAGCGATGGGATACCGTTTTGAGCAAGGGCAAAGATCTCAGCTGCCTTACGTTCATTACAGCGGTATCCCTTTTTCTTTGCCCACTTGCAGTAATCAGCAGTAAACTTCTTCTCACCCATATCGAGGATAGTCTGAAAGTGTATGTATCGGTCTACAAATTCAGTCAGCTTGTGATTGTCCTTCTGATTTTGAAGAAGGTTGGATATATCGGGCATGACCTGGTCCAACAGATTGCTGAGATTCACTTTTGCTTTTACAAGGATAGAGGTGATCTGATAATACTGTCTGGCAAGAAAACGCAGCTCACCGTATGTATCCGGTGCATCATAAGCTCTGGTCAGCTCAGACCAGTATGTGATACCGAAAGATGCAATGCGTACAGCGTCGATCTTATCGGTCTTGGCACGGCGAATGCTCTGTGCACAGAATTTCTTCATTCTCAAAGCATTGACACAGCAAACAAAAATGCCATGCGATGATAAATAAGAAGCAACAGGAATATGATAATGCCCTGTGTCTTCTAAGACAACACGGGTTTCCTCATCAAACGAATTGATAAGAGAAACCAAAAAATCAAGGTTCTCAACAGCGTGCACCATATCAAAAGGCGGTTTAATAACTTCACCACCTGGCTTCAGTATGCAAACCGTACTCTTACCTTTTGAAACATCAATACCTACACTGATCATAATGATACCTGCTTTCTGAAAAGATTTGTAATGTTTCCGCTCAGGAGCTTATTAAAATTCATTTTGGTTAGTGACGCGAACGCTGCTGTGAACTTGCACAACAGGAACAACCTGCTTAATCGAGGTGATCGTCAGTCCATTACCTTCTTATTATACAAAAATAAGCATAGCCTGTCACCACTGTAGTCAGCAGTTAGGACTATGCTAATATTGTACCAAAGTGAGGTATTAGATATGTTTAAGAAAATTGGAGCATCTGTGACAGCTCTGCTTATGGCAGCAAGTCCTTTAACGGCGGTCGAGACTTTCGCTGTGGCAGGCAGTAATTTTGATACAGCCACAAGGCTGGAGCTTAATACGGAGCGCACAGATAATACAGCTTCATCGGGTGAAGATGATTTTTACAGGATCAGTCTTGAAGAGGCAGGTGTGGTCACGATAGATTTCTCTCATGGATATGTCGATGACCCCAATGATTATTGGTATATTTATGTATATGATTTTGAACATAATCAGATAACCGATAAGGCTTTCGCAGGCAGTGAAACAGGTACTGTAAGCATTTGTGATCTCGGACTTGATAAGGGCGATTACTATATAAAGGTGCATGGTTCATCAAGCCGCTGGAGCGATGTGGATTATAAGCTCAAAGCTAACTTCACCGTATCCGATGCATGGGAAAAGGAGCTGAACAATAAGTTTGAGACTGCTACAGCTGTAAGCCTTAATAAGAACTATAACGGCACCATTTATGATTCCAATGAAGTCGATGTTTACCGCTTCAGTCTCGATAAACAGCAGCAGATAACGTTCGGATTCAAGCACGGCAACGCTGATGTGCCCGATAATACATGGTTAATGAGAGTGTATGATTTCAGCAATAATAAGCTTGCTGAGACAGGGTTCAAAGGCAATAAGACCAAGTCTGATTACAGCACTTCTCTTAATCTGCCAAAGGGTGAATATTATGTTGCGGTAAGAAGTTCATCTAAGCATTCCGAGCTTCCATATATCCTGCGTATCAGGGATCCGAAGGATAAGGAAGGCATCGGCGGCGATATCATGACGGGTGATGCAAACGGTGATGAGCAGATAAATGTTTCGGATATAGCAGTTATAGCATCTTTCATCAAAGGTAT
>ONLC01000248.1 GCA_900318545.1 uncultured Eubacteriales bacterium | reverse complement strand
TGACTAACTATAAAATATGATCGGAGTGTTATCAATGTCTAAAACGGCAGTTGAACTTAAAGATGTAGTAAGAGTATTCGGAAAGGGTGACGGTCAGCAGATAGCGGTAGACCATGTCAGCTTCACGATAGATGAGGGCGAGTTCGTGGTTATACTCGGCCGTTCTGGAGCAGGCAAATCTACAGTGCTCAATATGCTGGGCGGAATGGACATACCCACCGAGGGCAAGGTAATAGTCGGCGGTCAGGAGGTATCCTCCATGAACGACAGCCAGCTCTCAAAATTCAGAGCCGATACCATAGGCTTTATATTCCAGTTTTATAATCTTATCCCGGGGCTTACAGCCTATGAGAACGTAGCTCTCGTCAAGGACATAAAGAAGGATTGCCTTGATGCGAACGAAATGCTTGAACGTGTAGGCCTTGCAGACCAGAAAGGTAAGTTCCCATCTCAGATGTCGGGAGGGCAGCAGCAGAGAGTGTCTATCGCCCGTGCCCTTGCAAAGAACCCGAAAATAATCCTCGGTGACGAGCCGACGGGAGCTCTCGACTCCGAAACAGGACTTATCGTTCTTGAAATGCTCCAGAAGCTTTCCACCGAGGAGGGCAATACAGTTATCCTTGTTACCCACAATGCAGATATTGCCAAGTGTGCCAACAAGGTCATACATATGAGAAACGGAAAGATAAAGTTTATAAAAACAAATGGCGCCCCTCTTTCGGTGCGTGAGATCGAATGGTAAGGGGGAGCGAAAATGCTTAGGCGTAAAATGCTCCGTGATATCAGGAGCAGCTTTGCACAGTTCTTTTCGATATTTATTCTTTCGGCGGTTGCCATGTGGTGCTATACGGGCTTTCAGGCGAACGTTATAGGCGGCAGCAAGGCTCGTGAGGACTTCAATAAGACAGCAAACTTTTCTGACGGCTGGATATACGGAGCTTCGTTCACCGATGAGCAGGCAGCAGCTGTATCACAGATTTCGGAAATAAAGGATGTTCAGCTTCGTACCGAGGTTCTCGGCAAGGCAGACGAAAAATACAATACTGCCGAGCTATACTGCTATTTTCAGGCCTCTCAGACAGTCACAAAACCCTGCACTATGGAGGGCGAGGACTATGATCCTGATGACGAGGACGGAGTGTGGCTCTTCTACCGCTTTGCAAATGCATGGAAGCTCAAGGTAGGTGACAGCTTCACCTCTCACGCATTCGGACAGGATATAACAAAGACTATCAAGGGTCTTGTCGCAACTCCCGAGTATGAGTATGCCTGTGCCTCGACCGATGCGGATACAGATTATCATAACATCGGCTTTGCCTATATGTCGATCAAGGCTCTCCCCGAGGAGCTCAGAGCCTTCAATGAGATCACCTTCACCTGTAAAGGCGACCCCCTGAAGCTTGAATCCGAGATATCCACGGCTCTTGACGGCAATTATGCTTTTCTCGCAGACCGCAAGAGTATAGACGGCTACAACCGCCTTACCGATGAGCTGAACCAGCACGACGGCTTCTCCTATGTGTTCTCGGCAGTGTTCGTAGCGATAGCAATTCTTGTCATCACTACCACAATGAAGCGTATGGTAGCCCGTCAGCGTACACAGATAGGCACGCTCAATGCTCTCGGTATGAAAAACCGAAAGATAATGCTCCACTACATAAGCTTCAGCGTTATAGTAACAGCACTTGGCTGTCTGGTCGGAGTTGTCCTGGGCATTTTCACCTTCGGTAAAATGATGGTGAACATTTTCAGTGAGTTCTACTCCGTTCCTGAATGGGGCCCCGGGTATGACATTAAAAGCGTAATGCTTTCGCTTGCTATAGTTCTGATATGTGCAGCAGCCGCATTTTTCAGCTGCCGCATGATACTGAAAATACACCCCTCCGAGGCACTTCGTCCTGCGGCTGCCAAAACAGCCAAGCCCTGCATTTTTGAAAAGCTTCCTTTCTGGAACAGGCTGGGCTTTACCGCAAGGTATGACCTCAGAGATATAGCACGTTCAAAGCTCAGAGCTGTAATGGGCATCTTCGGCACTATGATGGGAATGGTCATTATGACGCTCGGACTAGGTGCCTACGATACGCTGGGCTATGTTGAGGACTGGTACTTCAAGGACATTCAGAACTACGAAACTCAGGTTCTTTTTACTGACAGCTGCACTCCCGAGGAGGCCTTCGGCATAGCGGATGAGTACGAGGGCGAGCTTATCTCCGCCGACCTTATCTCCATAGCCGCTGACGATCACCCGACCTCGGACGATATAGTAAGCTGCAAGCTTAGCGTCACCGAGGGCAAGGGGCTGTTTCGGGTATCTGATGAGGAACTTGATGTCACAAAGCTTGAAAAGGGAACTGTTGCTCTTACAATGAAGCAGGCTGAAAAGCTGGGACTGAAAAAGGGCGATACCGTCTACTGGAAGCGCTCCTCAGACGATCTGTGGAACAAGAGCAGGATAGGCTTTATCTCACGCCACCCCTCGATAATGGGGATCACAATGCTGCGGGAGGACTATGAAGCTCTGGGCTTTGAGTTCAGGCCGCAGATGCTTGTCTCAAAGCAGAGCTGCGAGGGAGCAGAGGAGCTGCCGTTTGTTTCGGAAGTACACAGCATGAGCGACCTTAAAGCTGCCTTTGACAAGAGTATGGAGATAATGGATCTTCTGGTGTACTTTATGGTGTTCTTTGCCTGCCTGCTGATAATCGTAGTGCTTTATAACTCTGGCAACCTATCGTTCAACGAGAGGGAAAAGGAGTTTGCAACGCTCAAGGTGCTCGGCTTTAAGAGCTCAGCGATAAGGCGGCTCATATCCGTTCAGAACCTGTGGCTCTCAGTAATAGGCGTTATACTGGGTATACCGCTCGGACAGGCACCGCTGCAGGCAATGATGGATTCAAACGGCGATCAGATAGACTGGCCGTGCTATATCAGCCCTCTGACCTATGTTATCGCAGCCGTATTTGTAATGATGGTGTCAGTGATAGTGGGCTTTATGTTCCAGAAGAGGATAAAGAAGATAGATATGGTTGAAGTGCTCAAG
>ONLC01000252.1 GCA_900318545.1 uncultured Eubacteriales bacterium | reverse complement strand
TATGCATGAAGCGTTTGCAGCGTTACTCAAAAATACCCTTTGATTGCCTGTACCTTGCAATGGACCCCGGCTACAGCGAGGCGAACAAAGCCGGAATAACCGAGAATGCGAAGACCCTTGGGATAGAGCTCCGCTCTTATGAAACGAGGATATTCTCTTCTGCCGAAAAGGAAAGCTCAAATCCCTGCTTTCTTTGTGCAAGGCTCAGGAGGGGCTCCCTTTACAAGCACGCACAGGAGCTTGGCTGCAATAAAATAGCACTCGGGCACCACTTTGACGATGTTATAGAAACTATCCTTATGGGTATGCTTTACGGCTCGCAGATGCAGACCATGATGCCAAAGCTCCACAGTGAAAACTATAAAGAAATGGAGCTGATAAGACCGCTCTACCTTGTGCGTGAGGACAGCATAATCAGCTGGGCTGAAAAGAACAGTCTAAGCTTTATAAACTGTGCCTGCTCCGTCAGCGAACGCCGTGATGAGGGTTCAAAAAGGGCTAAGGTAAAGGCACTTCTCAGGGAGCTTCGGGCAAGTGACCCCGCAGTTGATATGAACATCTTCCGAAGTGCAGAAAATGTAAATCTGCGGACACTAATTTCCTACCATGACGGTGATGAACGGCACCATTTCCTTGACAGCTACTCGGACGGAGTCGGACTGAAAGGCAGAAGGAATGATTAAAACAATTAAATATATACAAAACTATTGCAAAATGTCAGATATTATGGTATAATGTCTATATCTGATGTGGGGAGGAATAGTATGAAGCATCTGTCTGTGCGCTATGTAAGCGAGCTTGATTTCAAGGAGAAGCTGGCAGGTCTGCTGGAAGAATACAATAAGGCTGATTATAAGAGCATTCTTTTTCATGTTTACAGCGGTGTGCTTGATAAGGATCTGGTGGTTGGGATATGTCAGAAGATAAAGGCTTCATTTGATACAGATCAAATCGCAGGCTCTATCTCGGCAGGAGAGATCAAGAACGGCCGCCTGATGGACAGGGGCGTGCTTATTTCTGTTATGATGTTTGAAAGTGCCGAGGTTAAGCTGCACCGCTTCTCTGCTGCAACAGGAAAGGAGCTTGAATATGGTCAGGAGATAAAGGCTCTTGCTGATTCAACTCCTGATATAAAGGGTCTTGAGCTTATGCTCCCGGGTACTAACCTTGAAACAAAGACTTTGTTTGAGGAGATAAGCAAGTGCAATAAAAGCATTCAGGTATTCGGCGGATATGCAGGCGGACATTCTATGGAGTCGTCCGAGCATTATGTGTTCGATCAGAACGGACTTTACAGCGACCTTATTTTCTGTATCACCTATGCAGGTGCTGATTTTCACATTACGGTTGACAAGTCAGTCGGCTGGCAGACGCTGGGTGTGCCTTTTAAGGTTACAAAGGCTGACGGAAACAGGCTTATCGAGGTTGACGGCAGACCTGCTGTTGAGCTTTATGAGAAATATATGCAGATCGAGGCTGACGAAAATTTCGCTGAGGAGACCTTTGAGTTCCCTCTTATGGCTGAGCTTGACGGTGAGGAGCTTCTCAGGCACACGATCACGGTCGAAGATGACGGCACTCTCGACCTTGCAGGCTATGTGACTGAGGGCATGAACATTTACCTTTGCTACGGTGCTCCTGCGGATATTGTCAAGAAGGTAGATTCAAGACTTATTGAGGTCTGCGATTTCAAGCCGCAGGCAATACTGCTTTACTCATGCTCGGTCAGGAAGTCATTCTGGGAGGACTTTGTAAATATTGAGATGCTTCCCTTCCAGCAGATAGCAGAAACCGCAGGCTTCCACACTTGGGGCGAGGTAAACAGAGACAAAAAGAACGGAAACGTACTTGAGTATAACATCACGCTTATGTCAATAGCAATGCGTGAGGGCGACCCTGCACCGGGCAAGCCGCTTAGAGTACACGTTGATGACTCAGTGCTGAAGGGTCAGGCATCGCTTATCAAAAGGCTGACAAAGCTTGTTTATGCAACTACTACCGAGCTTCACAAGGCGTATACAAACGTCAGCAAGCTTAACGACCAGCTTCAGATAATAGCTGACCATGACGGTCTGACAAAGCTTTACAACAGACGCAAAACCGAGCAGTTCATTCACGAGTGTTATGATTCTGTCAATGAAAGCGGTAATGTGGCAGGCCTTATCATGATGGATATCGACTTCTTTAAGAAGGTCAATGACACCTACGGCCATGCGGTGGGCGATCAGGTACTTATAAAGGTATCAGAGCTGATGCAGGAGGCGATCTCAGAGGTTGAGGGCTCCTGTGCAGGACGCTGGGGCGGAGAGGAATTTATGCTGCTGGTGCCGGGCTGCAATGAGAGCGAGACCTTCGAGCTTGCAGAAAAGCTTAGAACGAGCATCGAGGCTGCCGACTTCGGAGCAGCAGGTCATGTAACATCAAGCCTTGGAACGATAACATTCAGACGTAATTCAGACCTGATGAGCGTATTCACCAACCTTGATAAGGCACTTTATAAGGCAAAGAAAAACGGAAGGAATATGACTGTTAAATCTGAGAGCTAAGAATTCAGTATTAAAGCCACCCGATTTGGGTGGCTTTTTTGTGTCCTGACAAAAAGTCCGACTGCACTTTTATGCAGTCGGACTATCAGCTTAACAGCTTACTCAATAACAGTCGTTGCTGCTCTTGCGTTGGTGTAGATGATGTGGTCAAATACATACGAGGAATTCATGTAGTCGGTACTGTTGAGATTAGGATTGCAATGTCATCTGCTATACAGCCGTTATTATCAGCCAGTATGTATGGTGATATGTCATAGACTAAACTTATTCCCGACAAATCCGAATCCCTCAGAGAATGACTAAGGTATTTGCCGATATACAGATAGCCCTTGTCTGCCTGTTTCAGCATATAGTAATCATTCCTGCCGTCACCGTATGCTGTGACAGTATATCCTT
>ONLC01000254.1 GCA_900318545.1 uncultured Eubacteriales bacterium | reverse complement strand
CATATCGTATCTGAAAGCACTGGAGAAGCACGGTATAATCGCCTCTCAGGAGGAAACTGCGGAGTATATCAGCAGGGTGCTTGATGAGAGAAAGTAGGGGAATTAATTATGAAAAAAACACTGATATTAGCAGCATCGTTGGTTGTTATGTGTTCAATGATCGGCTGCAGTGAAAATGAACCGTCTGACAGCAAGAAAAACTCAGATATTGCTGAGAGCTCGTCGGTATCACAGGTTTCTGAGGAGAGCTCTGTAAAGGAGCTTCAAAGCAGTCAGCAGGCTGAGGAGAAGGCGGCAGTGTCAGCTGCAGCCTCAGAAGAGGAGCCTGTCAGGGCACAGGGCGAGGATCCTTTCAAGGGCCTTGAGGTGCAGTTTGACGGGATATCGCCCTACGGAAATGTAAGCTTCAATAACAGCGGCTGCAGTAAAAGCGTTCAGGAGAATGTTGAGTTTACCTTCGATGAAGAGCAGAGCATAGCAAACGGAAACAAGATCATTGTAAAGGCACAGATAGCAGAAAACGCTCCCGACCCCGAGCTTGATCTGCTGATGACGGAAAAGGAATACACCGTTGAGGGGCTTCCGTATTATGTTGAGGATTTTTCAAAGATCAACTGTGAGGCACTTTATGATGAAGCACAGCAATATATGAATGCACATTATTTGGACGCCTATAATATTAATGAAACGGTCTTGAACACAAATAATACGTGGAGCTATCATAGAATAATGGGTGCTGACTTCAAGACATCGTTCAGCAGCAGCGTTTTGTTTGAAGGCTCATCAAGCAGTGAGTGCGACGGTACATATCAGGCAGTATTAAAGGCTAATTACCAACCTTCATTTAATAAAGATGATAGCTATGGACTGAATAAGTACAATTATTTCTTCCGATCATATCACAATGTGTATACTATGATCTCGGGCTACGGAGATGATAAGGGCAAGACCGAAGATGTTGATATCTACGTATATATCTGGATAACAAATGTTGTTGCGTATGATAACGGCGATCTGAAATATGATGTTACTGTTCAGCATCTTGCTGATGATGAAACCGAGCAGGCATATTTTAATGCAGTGTCCAGCCTGAATGAAAAGTACAATATCAAGGTGTTATAGGAGAAAAAATGAAGATCAAAAAAATCACAACCTTGGCACTGACAGCTTTTTTAGCTATAGGTGTTTGTGGGTGCGGGAGCGATAAAAAGACCGATAGCGAGGGCTACGTATCAACTAAAAGCGTTTCTGAAAGAATTGAAGATTACAAGGAGATCGAGAAGGAGTATAATAAGAATGTAAAAGGAGGAATAATTGATAATAATACTCCCGAGGCTCAGGCAGAATATAAGAAAAAGAAAGAAGAATTGCTTAGATTCAGTCCTGAAAGCGAGCTTAAGAAGACAATAGAAGAGCAGTGTAAAAGCATTAAGAATAACGATGTGGATTCTTATATTGATACAGTCAATATAGAGTGTGCAAAGTATAATTTACTTTATTTTGAGAGTCACTCACCTCAAATGAGTGATATTCTTCCCAAAACAGAAGATGAGCTGAAAGAACAGATAAGTAATAAAGGTAAATTAGATGATTATTTTAAGGGGTATATATCTGAAGAGGCTTTTAACAAGATTAATAAGGATAATTTAAGTGATGATGAGTGGCCTTCAGATATATCTGTTGATAGTCTTGAACTCAAACATAGTGGTGCTATAGCTAATAGTAATTACAGATTGAATACAGATGGTATGTTTGATACGGCTGCACCGCCAACGGAGTATATCATTGAAACTACATATTATTTTACATTGAAAAACAGTGAAATATATGGAAAGGTATCAGCTTATCAGTCTGTTGATCATGGGAATCTGGTAATCGTGGAAAGAATCGGAAGAAAGAGCTCTATGAATCTGCAGAACTCAAACAGTATTGCCAAATATGCGTACACAATCTGCTCTAATTATATAGCAGATAAGATGGCAGAAGGAAATAGTATGGATGATATTCTCAATAGCGGAGCATTTTCAAAGTCGATGTCTTCACAAGGTTTGGATATTGAACAAACAGGAGATGTCGGTGAAGGAGACAGGTTGTTGATTGATGGTATCAAAATATACTATATATATTCAGCTTGATGAAAAAAGCAATATAAGCTTTGTTCAGGCCAAGCTTAAAGGTGATGAAAGAATAATTGGTCAATATCCTGACCCGATCGAAGATGACGATATCGGAAAGGTAACATTCGGGGAAAAAAATTAATGGGGGTAAAACAATGAATTGTACAAAATGCGGTCATGAACTTGCAGGGGAGTCAAAATTTTGTCCTGTATGCGGAAACGCTGTTGGACAGGGAGAAGCAAGCAGGGGTAATGTGAATACAGTTTCTTCTTCACAGGATAATCCTGTGAAGAAGGCTGTAGACGGCTTCAAGGAGGGGCTTTCAAAAAGCCTGTACTATACGGGCGGAAAGATAATTGATCTGAAAACAAAGCTTATCTGCATAGGCGGACTTTTGTTTGTTATACTTATGCAGCATAAGTGTACTATCAACTACGGCAGCTTAAAGGTAGAAAACGGTGATGACTTTGATGTTCACTGGATATTTACATATATGTTCAGTGAGATGGATCTGCCGTTTGTGAAGTTTCTGTATATTGTCAGCAGAATAGCTGCGTTCGGTGCCCTCGGCTACACGCTGCTGCATATAACAGAGTATAAAAACATATCAAAGAAAATAGTTTTGCCTGTTATACCTGTTTTTTCGGTGATGACAGCGTGGAACCTCTTCGGAGCCTTCATAACAAGTGTCGGAGTAGGCGGACGGCGTACAGATACGGCAGGACTGCTGAGTATGTCGATTATTTTCTTCCTTATGCTGGTCGCTAATATTGTTTTGCTGGTGTTTATATCCAAGTCAAGGAAAAAATATAAGCGTGAGGAGCAGACCTGCATTTCAAGACTGCCTGTATCAATACTTGTGAATGGTGAGCAGGTAAACCTCAGACAGATACCTATATTGAGCGATGAGGAATATGCGGCGTTCTTTCTGAATGAACAGAACGGTGAGCTGTTCAAATCGGTATCAAGCATAAAAAAGAAGCAGGTTGAAAGGATCTGCGACAAGGCTGTATTTGATATCGTCGGAGAAACAGGAAACGCACTCGGTGTATGGAAATGCGAATACTGCGGAAAAGAAAATGATATGAAGCACAGCTCGTGTACTAACTGCTATCGTCCGAAGCAGTAATATCCTCACAATAGTAAACAAGCTCCGAGGGTTAAACCTCGGAGCTTGTTTTTGTTGCAAAAGTTCCTCTAAATGGGGTTCGGTGCGATAGCCCCAGTGGGCAGGAAAACCCTGCACCGCCTTCGTGTCACACCTTTCTGCAGCTGATTGCTGCTCTTGTAAGTAATACCCGACATTTATAGATACGGTTGCAAAAAATTCAGTTTTTTGAGTAGATATTTTCTGACGGGTATGATATTATTATTCTGAAAGCACTGCACCCTATTGTATCATGCAGGGGTGTTAATTATGAACAGATAATCAGACAGGAGGAAAAACTATGCCATCAATTAATCCAAAACAAAGATATGCACCGTTTCTGAAATGGATGCAAAGCTCGCTTACCAAAACTTTGCTGAGCTCCCTGAAACCCGATTCAGGTAAGCTGGCAGATACAATAAACGAAGCAGAGAAGGCCTTGCTCGCACATACGAGCACTGAGCCCGACCTTGCGGAGAAAGCAAAACAGGCGCTCGATAAGATCAGTACCGAGATCGATACTCTGAGTGTTTACCTTGATGACAGCAGCCTGAACTCTTATCAGGCTTATCTGAATTACGGAAAGTCAATTGTCGGACACACTAAAGTCTGCGTTGATGATGATATTGATGTGCTTAGCATTTTCGGTAATGAATATCTTACAAGCACATACTATGCCGAGCTGCTTCCTCTTACGAACGAAGGGGGAGAGCCGATCGCTGAGCATGATATAAACGAGCTTCTTGCACAAAACGGCTATGATAAGATATTCAATGCTGCGGCTGAGCGTGTGAACTTATCCACAAGGCTTGCCACCGAGTACGTCACCGATGATGAATATGAAGAGGCCAAGGAAAAGGTCAAGGAGGTAAACTCTGCCCTTTCAGACGCTGTAGTCAACACACACAAGATCCTTTCAGACGCACATAAAGACGATAACGGCTTTAAGCCCGTCACCGATGCACTTGATGAGGTCAGAAGAATACTCCACGATCAGAATGCTGCGATAAACAGGGGCTGGGAGGTTCAGCGTATTGATGACTATACAATGATGTCTGAGATACATGACAGAGTCACCAATGAAAAAAGTGCGGTTAAAACCGAGGTCTATGAAGACGGCATTTCATCATTGAAGCCGATAATGCGCCGCTGTGATACGATCGAGTTTGAAAATATAAGTGAAGCTGAATTTACGTCACGCCGCCATTTTGAGCGAGTGTATCAGTCTGTCTGTGCCGATATTGACAGTATAGTCCGTGAGTCGCAGAACGAAAACGTCTATATTGATCTTCGGGTATTAAAGAACAGCGAAATGTATTTCAAGCTTGACCCTGCTCTCGACGAGGAAGCACTCAAGAAGGCCTCCAGTGAACATACGCAAGCCAAGCAGTTTATTAAGGGAAGAGAGACAGGAGATAAGATGGAAGGCAGCAACACCTTTCAGAATGCCCCCGATAAGGAGCTGCTCAAAGGTGCTGATATCCATGTAAGAGATGCTTTCAGAAAAAGTATTTTCTCCGATATGGCTGAAAGAGAAGATGATGCAAAGGATATATACTCTACCCTTATAGACAGGAGAAACAGAGCCCTTGAAAGGGTCAACCGCCTTAAAGGGGATAAAGAGAATAAGGAGGTACAGATATCAAGAGTAAAGGACGCTATCGACAAGTCACACGTTGACATTGTGGTCGAGGATATACTTCGCCCTACTATAGATAGAGCTCTGAGAGCAAAAAAGTACATTGACAAATTC
>ONLC01000256.1 GCA_900318545.1 uncultured Eubacteriales bacterium | reverse complement strand
TATAAATATAAATGGTATTTTATACTGAGCGAAAGCTTTATTCAAAACATTAATCAGTGTCTTTCTTCTTGGCATATTCAAATCAGGATATTGTTCAATGACCTCATCAATAATATCCTCGCAAATGAATTGTATCATTTCATCAATATTCTTTGATTCTCCAAGGAAATTCACCATATTAATATGAATAACATTATATTTATTCAGATGCTTTTCAAAGGTTGGAGCGGACGATATTTTGTATTTGCTGAACATTTCTTTAGAATCACAGCCTTTGCTGTAATAAGCAACAAGCATATTAGCAGTCTGATTGCTCTTCTCAACGAACTCACGGTAGGTAAACTTCTTCTCCTCGCCGTTCTCTCCGAGCCAGTGCATAATAGTCTTGTCGGGCATCTCCTCACCTAACTTATCGAGGATATCATAGGCAAAGTTGAAGTTATCGTCAAGTGTCAGCTCAGCGAAATTGAGCACTCCGTTTTCATCGAAGCCCTCTTTAAGAAACTGCTTGTAAAAAGTTCTGATATCGAATCCCATGTTCTTACTCCCTATCTGAAAAGCTCATTGAGCTCTTCGGGTCTTGAAATTATTATGTCAGCACCTGCTGTTTCGAGCTCCTCACGTCCACGGAAGCCCCATTCACAGCCTATGCACTTTATTCCTGCATTATGAGCCGTTATCACATCAACGTCAGAATCGCCCACAATAAGCGTTTGCTCCGCTTCAGCTCCGAGCTCTGCCAGAATGTCATTAATTATAGCAGGGTCGGGCTTGGTAGGCACACCCTCACGCTTTCCGAGCACCATATCAAAGCACCCCTCACCGAAAATGCTCCGTACAATAAAGCCTGCAAACTGATCGGGCTTATTAGATGCCACAGCTATCTTAATGCCCTTTTCTTTCAGAAATTCCAGTACCTTCGGAATACCCTCATAGGGCTTTGTTTTATCAAGGCATCGCTTCTGATACTGCTCAGCAAAGCGCTTGTGAAAGCTCTCTATATTCTCTTTAGTTCTCATACCCTCGGGCAGAGCTCTCTCGATAAGCTTTGCTGTTCCGTTGCCTACAAAGTGCTTGTAGGTCTCGTAGTCAAAGCAGGGGAGACCCTCCTCCTCAAGGACATAATTTACCGAATCTCCCAGGTCAAATATCGAGTTGACGAGTGTACCGTCAAGGTCAAATATCACAAGTTTAAACATCGTAACCTCTTTATAATTATAGTTACAGATATTATACCGCCCTTTTATGTATTGGCTGTGAACATTAAAACGAATATTCATTAATTCCGCTGATTTAAATTGTTAAAGCAGATTATATAATTCGACTCCTAAAAAAAGTCCGCACCCAAAGCAGGTGCGGACTGTAATTTCAAGCATTATTTAGCCTTTGTTCTGATCTCCTCGTCAAGCTTAGCAACAAGCTCGTCAACAGGCATATTCGGTATTTCTCCCTCTTTTCTGGAGCGAACCGTTACAGTGTTGGCTGCAACCTCGTTATCACCGATGATAAGCATATAAGGCACTCTTGCAAACCTTGCGTTCTTGATCTTCGGCCCAATGTTTGAGTCCTCATCATCAACAGTTGTTCTGATGCCCATATCCTCAAGCCTTTTTGACAGAGCGTAAGCATAGTCATTGTGCTCAGGCTTGATAGGCAGCAGCCTTACCTGCTCGGGAGCGAGCCACAGCGGCAGCACACCTGAATACTTCTCAATAAGCAGAGCCAGCGTTCTCTCGTAGCAGCCGACAGACGTTCTGTGAATGATGTAAGGCATCTTCATCTTACCGTCCTTGTCAACGTACTCCATACCGAACTTCTTAGCTATCTGCATATCGATCTGAATTGTGATGAGCGTATCCTCCTTGCCGAATACGTTCTTTATCTGAATGTCAAGCTTAGGACCGTAGAAAGCAGCCTCGTCGATACCTATCTCATAATCAAGACCGATATCATCGAGTATCTTCTTCATAGCACCCTGAGCCTCTTCCCACTGCTCGGCAGTACCCTCGTACTTGTTGTTCGGGTTAGCAGGATCCCACTGCGAGAAGCGGTAGCTTACGTCCTCAGCAAGACCGATAGTTTCCAGACAGTACTTAGCCAGATCAAGGCAGCCCTTAAACTCATCTTCAAGCTGTTCGGGTCTTATGATAAGATGTCCCTCAGAGATCGTGAACTGACGAACACGGATAAGACCGTGCATCTCGCCGCTGTCCTCTTTTCTGAAAAGGGTAGAGGTCTCGCCCAGTCTCATAGGCAGATCTCTGTAGGAACGCTTTCTGTTCAGGAATACCTGATACTGGAACGGGCAGGTCATCGGTCTGAGAGCGAAGCACTCCTTAGTCTCATCATCGGGGTCTCCGAGAATGAACATTCCGTCTCTGTAGTGATCCCAGTGCCCCGAGATCTTATAAAGCTCTCTCTTTGACATAAACGGAGTTTTTGTAAGCTGATAGCCTCTCTTGTACTCCTCGTCCTCTATCCAGCGCTGCAGTGTCTGAATAACCTTAGCGCCCTTTGGCAGCAGTATCGGCAGTCCCTGACCGATGTAGTCAACAGTTGTGAAGTATTCAAGCTCACGTCCGAGCTTGTTGTGGTCACGCAGCTTAGCCTCCTCCATCTGCTTCAGATGAGCTTCAAGCAGGCTTGCCTTCGGGAATGCAGTACCGTAAATACGGCTGAGCTGTATCCCGTCCTCAGCCTTACCCCAGTAAGCACCCGTACACTGTGTCAGCTTGAACGCCTTTACAGGTGCCACACTCATAAGGTGAGGGCCTGCACACAGGTCAATAAAATCGCCCTGCTTGTAGAAGGAAAGAGCCTCGCCCATTTTGTTGTGCTTCTCGATGAGCTCAACCTTGTA
>ONLC01000257.1 GCA_900318545.1 uncultured Eubacteriales bacterium | reverse complement strand
ATAATAATGAGATTAAAAATGGGCCTGAAGCCCAATTTTTTAATCTCTTTCCTATTAATATTCTAATATATTAATATAGGAGCCGCAAACGGCGTAACTTACTTATAATCAGACAATTACAAAAATATGTTTCCGACAAAAGTACCCCCTGATTTTCCGACAAAAGTACCCCCGCTTAAAAAATTAACTCCTTATTTATCAGTGAGTTACGATTTTGAAAAGTGTCAAAAACGTCAATCTCGCCTTCCGACAAAAGTACCCCCTGATTTCCGACAAAAGTACCCCCTGGGCTTCCGACAAAAGTACCCCCTATCTGGACTTTATTTGATGAAGTCCGGATTGCAGTCAAAGATGCAATACAAATAACCATCACCATAGTCAGAGCTTTCTTTATAATCGAATATGACAGTATTCTCTTTGAGAATAGTGACTGCTTTATCATAGTCTTTATTGATTCTGCTTTTATGTTCGACATATTCACCTCCTACTGCGATATTATCCAAAAGGATATCTTTCCTGATAATGTACTTGGGCCAGTTTTCATTATTATGGCTCTTGAAGCTCATGGCAAGTGTAAGCTTATCGAGAAGTTTTCTTGCAATTCCAGTCTTGCAAAGTCGCATGATCTGGATATAATCTTTTCTTTTTCCGATAAAATTATTCTTTGCTTCACTGGTAAAGATGGGCGATAAGCGCAACAGGAAGCTCTCAGCACCTGTATCCTCATCGATACCCCTCGCCTCTATGACAACAAGCGGAACAAAGATAGTTTTTCTGTTCTTCCTGACAATAGGAAATTCAGACTTGGCGAGCTTTGTCAAGGCATTGCTCACAAGTTCCTTTTCCTTACCAGATATCTTTCTATTTCCGTATATCTTCTTGGCGATATCGACAGTACGTGTGGGAATGTAAGTGAACATCGATTTATGATCTTCACTTGTACCGATGCTACTGTGATTATCCAACAGGATTGGTAGTCCTGTTTTAGAGGCTATTTTCTGTGTATAGCCGAGCAGTTCCTGGTCTGTTCCAGCATCGAGGCTTTGTTCGTATAGAATCTCGCACAGAGCTTCGACGACCAACCTTCCCGTGTGTCCGCAGTTCAGTCCATCACCGATTTCACTTAAAAGTTGTGTCTCACCATCCTTGCCTTTGTTGCCTTTCAGCATCAAGGCATATTTCTTTGCCTCTGAGCTTAGAACATTGGAGTTAAACAGATCTCCATCCCGGCTAACGGGACGAAGAGCCTGTTTAGTTATTTCCCTTGTTGTGTTGTAATATTCGGTATCTTTTACCGACTTAACAAGGGTCATAGCCTGCTCCAATCCTCCGCCGACGAACTCGTCATTTGTAGTTGTTTTGGCGGTGGTCTCGTCTGTCTTGTTTTTTATATCTGCCATACTATTTCCTCCTCGTTTATTGATGGTAAAAGTTTGTATGCCGCATCAAGTGTTTCTTGATCAGGCTCGCACTCATTATAGTCTGGAACGGTCATTATTTCTATGAAGTCTTTCTTTCCTTCTTTAAGCAAAACCGTTTTATAAAACTCTGGGTTTTCCTTTGTGTCGTCAGCATATTTGAAATCAATTTCTTCCATAGTGACCAGTTTATACATATTCTTCGGCAGGAAGGCCCACCTTGGATTACGGTCTCTATAGGCTATGTCAATAACTGGCTCTATTGCAGCTTTGAGCCGTGCCAGGTTCAATTTGCAGAGCAGATGATACCTTTCAATCTTACTGTCAATGGAATCATAGCCGGAATCGACATTAAGTTTAAACTGGCCTGTAGGCAGGAGAACGATATCATCGTTGGGGGTTGCCTTGATGAAGAGTGCTTCCTTGTTACAGTTCAGGATATCGCCTCTATACAGGGCCTCTTGGAGCGATTCACGTATACACTCTATAGATTTTCTCATTCTCAACAACCCTGTAAACAGGGCCAAAGATTCCTCATAAACCCTTTTATGAAGCAGGAGGAATTTAATGTACTCCTGGCACTTAACATAAATGGTGATACAACCATTGAAGGATTTTATTTCGTCAGAAGAGATCGATTCTCCGATATTGTTTATAGCCTTTTGGGTGAACAGGGGCTTTTCCCCATGTTGAACCAAATCGAAGTTCTCAGTAAGGATGACAGCCTTTTCAAGCCATGTTCCTGACTTGGCTATCTCCGTTTTGGTCTTATTGATATCTTTAAGATAATCTTGCCGTGTCGGAAGATTCTGATGTATAAGCAGTGGATTCTCGACCATATTACATTTCTTTCGCTGTTACGTTGTCTGATTTCGTTGATGAACTGGAAGCATGAATAAGAGGCACTATCGGTTCTTGCGAGAATTTGCCTGTATTACCGTCAAAGTTAAGTACTGCCTCGCCATCAGGCTGACTGATGCGATACTTACCCAGTTTAATATACATTTTACCATAGGTGCCGATATTCAGCCCCATAGCTTCTATTCGTTCACCTTCAGGAGTAAGTTCGCGTTTTTTACCTTTATTGTTGTAATAGCTGCTGTTGGGTCTCGGCTTTTTGCCTGAGTTCCACATCAGCAAGATTGTATTGGCGGAATTTTCTATTTCGGCAGCATCGGCGATACATTGAGGAGAGAGATCTGCAGGAGAAAGAGCCTCTTGTCTGTTGACCTGTGCGCCTAAGACAATAGGTATTTTACATGTAGTCGAAAGGTCGATAAGGTCATTACAGATATAACCCATTACGCCCTTCTTGTCAGATCCTTTATAGCTTTTCTTCTGCATGAGCTGGATATAATCAATAAAAACAGCTTTCACCTTCAGTTTTGAACAGAGGAAAGTGACCTTTTCACTA
>ONLC01000259.1 GCA_900318545.1 uncultured Eubacteriales bacterium | reverse complement strand
TTCATCAGTCGGCTCACCAACGCAGAACGTTCTTGTCATATCGCTGTGCCAGCCGTCAACCACTGCTCCGAAGTCAAGCAGCACAAAGTCACCGCTTTCTACCCTCTTATCCGAGGGTACCCCATGCGGCAGCGAGGTGTTAGCACCCGAGAGGGCTATCGTATCAAACGAGAGCGCCTCTGCACCGTGAGAAAGCATATAGTAGTCCAGCTCCAGCTGAATTTCCTTTTCAGTCCTGCCGACACGCACAAACTCCATCATGTGAGCAAGGCCTGCCTCGGCTATACGCTGGGCTTTTATCATCTTTTCAGTCTCGGCTTTCGTCTTGACGATACGAAGTGATGATATAAGCTTCGAGAGCGTATTGTCAGATATGACCGCAGCTCTCGTTCTCTTCATAAGAGCCGCAAGCTGATCTATCGTGCATACAGAGCTGTCAATAAGCAGACGCTTGGCGCTGTGCTTTTCTATAAGAGCATTTATCTGCTGATAAAGCTTATCCTGCAAAATGACCTCACAGCCCTGAGCGGTCTTTCTTGCCTTTTCGATATATCTGAAGTCAATGATAAAGTAGGCTTTCTCCTTAAACACAAGAAGCGTTCCCGCACTGGACTTCATTCCCGTAAAATACCGTCTGTTGACATCGGAGTCGATAAGGGCACAGCTCTTTTCGTCAAGGCCCTTCTGAAGCTCTTCTATATGTGACATTATTCCGCCTCCGTAATATCTTTAAGAGCCTGCAGTCCCAGCAGATATGAATTCTTTCCGAAGCCTGCTATAACGCCCACACACACAGGCGAGATAACCGACTTTTCCCTGAACGCATCACGGGAGTGAACATTTGAGATATGCACCTCAACCACAGGTATCTTAATTGCCGAGATCGCATCTCTGATAGCATAGCTGTAGTGAGTGTACGCACCTGCATTGAGGACAACGCCGACGCAGTCTAGCCGTGAAGCGTGCAGCTTGTCAATAAGAGCACCCTCGCTGTTTGACTGGAAGACCTCGCACTCAAAGCCGAGCTCCTCTGCCCTTTTTGTTATTTCGGCATTTATGCTCTCAAAGGTATCCGTACCGTATATACCCGGCTCACGCTCTCCGAGCAGGTTAAGGTTAGGACCATGCATTACTAAAACTTTTTTCATTATACTCACTCCTCTGTGAACTTTTTCGGAAGCAGAGGCTTTTCCACTGCTCTTTTCAGCCTGAACGGCAGGCTTGTTTCAGGCTCTATCGGGAACACAAAAAACGATCTTATCCCGCAAAGATTAGAGCCCATTATATCCGTGAATATCTGGTCTCCGACAGCTGCAGCATTTGCCTTTTCAAGACCCATTTTCTTTATAGCCTTATTGTAGCCGAAGGTAAGCGGCTTTTTACCCTCGCTTACAAAATCTATCCCAAGCTGTTCTGCAAAAGGCGTTACCCTGGGCGCCTTGTTGTTTGAAACAATCATCAGCTTTATCCCTGCCGCCTTCATTGAGTTTATCCACTCCATGCTCGACTGCGGCACTATCGGATTATTATGAGTAGTCAGTGTATTGTCAAGGTCGAGTATCACGCCCTTTATACGCTTTCTTTTCATAAACTCGGGTGTAATATCTACTATCTTGTCAAACACATAGGTAGGCTTAAATATAAACATAAAACTCTCCTGAACAAAAAGCGGACATACCAAGATGCCCGCTTTAATGAAATCAATATTTACGCTTACGAGCAGCTTCGGACTTCTTCTTACGCTTTACCGAAGGCTTTTCGTAGTGTTCTCTTTTACGAACCTCAGCGATAACGCCGTCTCTTGCGCATGATCTCTTAAAACGCTTGAGAGCTGTATCCAGAGTTTCGTTTTTTCCAACACGAATTTCTGCCAAAATTATTCCCTCCCTTTGCCACCTTATGACAGAGTGAAATTATCGGCTATCCTGTGACCAACGGTGATAGTGAAGGCAACCCACTTACAAAAGCGGTTTCGCAGCTGTGCTCAGAACGCACAGTATCTCTGTCTTTACATCACAGGAGTTCATACCGAAATAATTACAAATCAAGTATACCACATTTGCGACAAAAAGTCAATAGTATTTCTTAATTTTTAAGAAAATATTTCTACTTAACTACAATATTAACAAGCTTGCCGGGAACATATATCTCCTTGACAATGCTCTTGCCCTCTGCAGCCTTGATGATAGCCTCATTAGCCTTTGCCATAGCAAGAACATCTTCCTTGGCAGCATCGGCAGGGATAGTGAGCTTTGCTCTGATCTTGCCGTTTATCTGTGCTACGATCTCGATAGTCTTGTCAACGCAGAGAGCCTCATCGAAGTCTACCCACTCCTGATGACTGAGTATGCCCTCAAAGCCTGCGAGCTGATAAAGCTCCTCAGTAATATGAGGTGCAAACGGATAAAGGATAATGAGCAGATCTCTGAACTCCTTCTTTGTTACCGAGCCAACATTGTAGATCTCGTTGAGCAGGCTCATCATTGCAGCGATAGCGGTGTTGAACTTCATCGCCTCAATGTCCTCAGTTACCTTCTTGATAGTCTTATGCATAGCACTTCTGAGTGCCTCGCTGTAGTCATCAGAATCGGTTATCCTGTCCTGCAGAGCCCATACACGGTCAACGAACCTCTTGCAGCCCTTAACGCTGCTCTCGCTCCACGGAGCTGCCTTCTCATAGTCGCCCATGAAGAGCACATACAGTCTCAGTACGTCTGCGCCGAACTCATCTACAACATCGTTCGGGTCAACAACATTTCCTCTCGACTTTGACATCTTCTCGCCGTC
>ONLC01000262.1 GCA_900318545.1 uncultured Eubacteriales bacterium | reverse complement strand
ATGAGGACAAAAGGGAAAACTTCCTCTGCAAACACTGCAATATCAAGTATAAATCTCTTGGAACAGAGGGCTATATCGAGATCGATAAATTCAAAGAATGCGCTATTATATTTGACCCTCTTTTCTGGGTAGGAAAAGATGTTTATATCGGCATTGACCTTTCTCAGAGTGATGATAATACCTCAGTAGCAATGGTCACGTACTGGGATTCAAAAATATATGCTATGGTATGGGGCTTTGTTCCCGGCGGAAAGATCGAGATCAAGACTACAAAAGAAAAAGTCAACTACAAGTCACTTATCCGCTCGGGCTGCTGCTTTTCCAGCGGCTCAGAGCTTGATGAGATCATAGATTATAAGCAGGTCGAGGATTTTGTGCTGAGCCTTCGTAAAAAATACAAGGTGAACATTATTCAGCTTGGCTATGACAGATATAATGCAATCAGCTCAGTTCAGAAGTGGGAAGCCGCTGATGATCCGATTGAATGTGTAGAGATCAGACAGCATTCGAGCATACTTCATGTCCCGACCAAGCTGCTTTATGAGTATGTTCTGAAGCATATGTTCTGCTACGTGGAAAATAGACTGCTAGAGATCAATATTTCTAACAGCAGATGTACCAAAGATACAAATCTAAACCGTTATGTCAACAAGAAAAAATCAGCAGGTAAGGTCGATATGACCGTATCACTTATAAATGCTGTATATCTTCTGAACGTAAACGAGATACTTGAAACAGAGGGCGGAGGTTTCGTTCAGACCTAAGGAGTGAGAATATGTCAATTTTCAGCCGAAAAAGGAAGAATGGTCTTAATGAAGATCTGCCGTTTACGATTTCGGAAGAAACAATATCTTATTTAATGCCTGTGGAGCAAAAGCCTAAAACAAGAGAAGAGCAGGTCATAGATGAAAAGAACTTTGATGTGGCTTTTATGGCAGCTCTCGGCTTTACGGACGGAAATGTGACCTTTGAGCAGGCTTTACAGATACCTGCTGTTGCAGCTTCAATTGACTTTATATCCTCGATATGTGCAAGAGTTCCTGTAAAGCTCTACGAAGAGAACGGCTCAGATACCAATGAGCTTACCGATGACGGCCGTGTTTCTCTTCTGAACGGAGATACAGGAGACCTTCTAAACGCATATCAGATGAAAAAAGCCTGGGTCAGAGATTATTTCGACGGCCGAGGCTATATTTATATCAATCAGCGCAGAAATCGTGTCGAGTCTCTTCATTATGTCGAGAAAGCACAAATTTCTGTCAGCAGATACACAAATCCGATATTCAAAGATGCAGATATCCATGTTGCCGGCAGCAGGTATTATCCCTGGGAGTTTCTTAGGCTTTGCCGCAACACAAAAGACGGCGTTACAGGGGAGTCTATCACCGATTCGAGCAGCCTTATACTTTCACTTTATTATGAAACGATGAAGTTTGAACGCAGGCTTATGAATAAGGGCGGCAACAAAAAAGGCTTTCTGACCTCTGAGAAGAAGATAGGTGACGAAGCTCTGTCAAAAATGCGTGAGACCTGGCATAATGTTTTCGATACCAATTCCGAAAGCATGATGGTACTGAATTCAGGAATCAAGTTTCAGGAGGCTTCCGCTACATCTACAGAGCTTCAGCTCAATGAGAACAAAGAGACCAACAGCAACGATATCCTGCTCCTCTTCCTGCTGAGTGCAAAGGCTCTGCAGGGTGCGAGCGATGATGAGATAGTATCGGCAGTAAAGACTGCCTGCATTCCTATAATCGAGCAGATGGAAGCTGCATATAACTCAGGTCTGCTTCTGGAGTCCGAGAAGAAAACAAAGTATTTTTCCTGTGACACCTCAAAGCTTGAGCGTGGAGACATTCTCAAACGATATCAGGCTTACGAGATCGCACTCAAGTCTCATTTTATGCAGCCTGATGAGGTCAGATATGAGGAAGACAAGAAGCCTCTCGGCCTTAACTGGATCGAGCTGGGGCTTGACAGCGTTCTTTTCAATCCCGAGACAAAGGAAATATACACTCCGAATACCAATCAGAGCGCTGTCATGGAGCAGCGGGATAAGGACGATTACATTCAGGACCCTGAAACAGGCAGAATGCAAGGCAGAACACCTTCGGGAACAGGCGAAAACGACTTGACAGATGGCTCGGAAAGTGGTAAAATTAGTCCGACAGGAAAGAATATGTTCAAAGTAAATGGATTCAGAAACAAGCAAAAACTAAAAAATCATTGGGAAAATGGCAGGACTCATAAAGATGAATTCATTGAAGATGGCATAAAAACTGCAGAAGAATATGAAAAAGCAGGCATGAACCTTGTTCAGTCGAAAGTCGGCGGAGATATTTTAGGTCATGCTGATGGCCGCGGAAACATTATAAGATATGACCGAAAGAAAAACTATTTTGCTAAAGGTAATCCAGAAAAAGGACTGACTACTTTTATGAAGCCTAAAATAGGTGAAATGTATTATCAAATTCAAAGAGAGGAGGATCTTGCACATGGAGGCAAAGCATAAATGTCCAGTTTGCAGACAGCATGAATTTGAGGAATACGGAAGCTATGATTTCTGCCCTGTTTGCGGATGGTGCGATGATCCGCTCGAAGGATCAAGACCTGGTTTTAAAGGTGGGTATAACCGAATGACTGTTGAAGAGTATCGAGAAGCTTGGAAGAATAATGATCCAGTATGTTATGTTCCGAGTAATGAAAAGAAAACTAAAGGTTAGCAAGTGATTTCA
>ONLC01000264.1 GCA_900318545.1 uncultured Eubacteriales bacterium | reverse complement strand
CCTGAGTACAAGGTCGAGCTCATACCTGCCTTCCCTCATTCTGGCGATAGGAGTTATAGTATTGTGCGGCTCGCCGTCTGTCTCTGCATAAACGAAGGCCGCTTCATCGGTGTAAGCTCTCCATGCAGTAAGTATCTTATCCGCAAGGTCTATCATTGACTCCTTATCATCGCTGTTAAGCCTTATAACGGACATCGGCCACTTTACTATTCCTGCATTTACTTTTTCAAAGCCCTTGAAGCTTATCTCAGTTTCAACGGGAGCCTTAGCCATAGCGAAGGTATAATTTCCGCCCTGAAAATGCTCGTGAGCAAGGATAGAGCCGCCAACTATGGGAAGATCGGCATTTGAGCCCAGAAAATAGTGCGGAAACTGATCTACAAAGTCAAAAAGCTTTCTGAAGGCTGACTTATCTATCACCATTGGTGTATGCTTTTTATTGAAAACTATGCAGTGCTCATTATAGTAAACGTAAGGCGAATACTGAAAGCCCCAGTCCTCACCGTTTATGGTTACACCGATAATGCGGTGATTCTGCCTTGCAGGTGAATTCACTCTGCCTGCGTAACCTACATTTTCATAGCAAAGAAGGCACTTCGGATAGCCTGTCTGCTTTGCGTTTTTGGCAGCAGCTATCGCCTTCGGGTCTTTCTCGGGCTTTGAAAGGTTTATGGTAATGTCAAGCTCGCCGTACTCGGTCTCAGCTATCCAGCGCATATCCTTTTTGATGCGGTAGCGTCTGATATAATCGGTATCCTGCGAAAGCTTATAGAAATAGTCCGTTGCGCTGACAGGGCTTTGCTTGTAATGCTCCGAAAACTCATGGTCAACCTCTGAGGGTCTCGGTGTGAGCAAGCCCATAAGCTTTGTATCGAAAAGGTCACGGTAAACTGTTGAGTTCTCGCAAATGCCCTTCTCGCAGGCAAAATCCAGAAGCTCCTTCAGGGTGCTTTCAAGGTCAATACCCGAGAAGCTCTCCGCAGGCTCTTCATAGTCATCCAACCCGAACGCTTCAAGCAGCCGGTTTGTACAGTAAACTCTGTCAGATTCGTTTATAAGGCCTGTTTCAAGGCCGTAGGTCACAAGCTTTTTTATGCTTTCATTTATCATAAGGGTACTCCTTTCACCTTTAATAAGTTATATTTAATTATAGCTTATCTGAGATAATTTGTCAATCAGATAGAAAGAGCAGTTAAAGAACTAATTGTTAATAATGTATTAAACCGAGGTAATAGCCCTTGACAAATTTTAGAACTATGGTATAATTGATTTAACATAGTTGAAAGGCTTTGACAGGAAAAAAGGTGTTGTCAGGATTTTCAGAGAGCTGCTGGCAGGTGTAAAGCAGTATGACGGCTTCGCTATAACTCGTCCTTGAGCTTGCAGGGTAAACGGTTTTCAAGTAGCTTTGCACGGGGCTCTCCCGTTACAGAGATACGCATTGATAGATGCGGCTGAGGTGTAAGATGTAAGTCTTGCATGAACAAGAGTGGTAACACGGGTGATTTGCTCGTCTCTTAGGGTAGAGACGGGTTTTTTGTTTGTGTCGCTTTGAATCTGCTTATGATTGCTTTTAACTATGGGATAGAAGTTTATCTGAGGAGGAAGCATTTATGAAAAACTATGACAAGTATCAGAGAGGGTATTATATGCCCCCCGAGAGATGTATGGACTGGGCTGACAAGGAGTATATCGACAAGGCTCCTATATGGTGCTCGGTTGACCTGAGAGACGGAAATCAGGCGCTCATTATTCCGATGAGTCTGGAGGAAAAGCTGGAGTTCTTTAAAAAGCTTGTTGAGATCGGCTTCAAGGAGATTGAGATCGGCTTCCCTGCTGCTTCCGAGACTGAATATGAGTTCTGCCGTACACTGATCGAGAAAAATCTCATTCCCGATGACGTTACTATACAGGTGCTCACACAGTCAAGAGAGCACATTATCAAAAAGACCTTTGAGGCTATCGATGGCGCTAAGAATGCTGTTGTTCACCTCTATAACTCTACCTCTGTGGCTCAGAGAGAGCAGGTGTTCAGAAAGTCAAAAGAGGAGATCATCAAGATCGCTACTGACGGCGCCAAGCTCTGCAATGAGTACAAGAAGAAAGCTAAGGGCAACATTATGTTTGAGTATTCGCCGGAAAGCTTTACAGGAACTGAGCCTGAGTTCGCAAGGGATATATGCAATGCTGTGATCGACATCTGGCAGCCTACCCCCGAAAACAAGGTCATCATGAACCTGCCTGTTACTGTTGAGATGTCGCTTCCGCACGTTTATGCTCAGCAGATAGAGTATATGTGCAAGACCCTCCATAACAGAGAGAATGTTATCGTATCGCTGCACCCGCACAATGACAGAGGCTGCGGAGTCGCAGACAGTGAGCTCGGACTGCTGGCAGGAGCTGATAGAATTGAAGGTACCTGCTTCGGAAACGGCGAGAGAACTGGTAACGTTGATATTATAACGCTTGCTATGAATATGTTTACTCACGGCGTTGACCCGCAGCTCGACTTCTCCAACCTGCCTTCGCTGATAGAGCTTTATGAGAGAGTTACAAGAATGAAGGTATATGACAGACAGCCTTACTCGGGTGCTCTTGTATTTGCCGCATTCTCGGGCTCACATCAGGACGCAATTGCAAAGGGTATGAACTTCAGGAAGGAGAGAAAGTCAAACCTTTGGACTGTGCCTTATCTGCCTATTGA
>ONLC01000267.1 GCA_900318545.1 uncultured Eubacteriales bacterium | reverse complement strand
ATCTCATGGATATAGTAATCGGTATTGGGGATAAGGTTGTAATCAAACCTTGCCTTGCCGTCATCGCCTGTGACTGCTGTTTTCAGCAGCTTCTTTGACGAATTGTAAAGTCCGTAGGTAGCACCGGGAAGAACGGTATTCTTATCGTCCTTCTTGGTGAGCACAAGCTCATAGTTTACAAGCTCATTTACTATTTCAGCGTCCGAGTGCAGCTTGTTGCTTTCCAGCTTGTTACCCGAAATCGGATAATACTTGCCGCTTGAAATGACATACTTATTGCCGCTTGCATCGGTAACGGTATATGATTTGTCCGTATCATTTTTCATAACGCCGGAGATATTTCTCTTGCTCGAAGCAGAGCCGAGCGTTGAGAGATTCACAGCCTTTGAGGTGTCGATAGCGTCATCGTAGCCATAGCCCTTTGCGCCGTTTACTTCTATAAACACTATCTCCTGCGAAACGTTTGATGAGTTCAGCGGCAGCAGGTTAAGGTACACCTGACCGAAATAGTCGCAGGTATCGTCGCCCGAATAGTTGTAGCCAGCGCTGAAAACATAAGCCTTTGAAATATCTGTGCTTGTGCGGTTTGAATCGAATATCACCTTGTGGTCGCTGTTCAGTTTGGTCGGCACATAGTACATTCCGTCCCCGGACTTGTATGTTGTATCGTTGAAATCGTTGAGATCTTTAAGATCGCCGTCAAAAGCACTCTTTGCCGACAGATAGCCGTTTGACAGATAGCGCATAGTTGTGCCGTCCCAATAGCCGACGATAAACTTTGTGGTCTTGTATATCCCTGCCAGCGTCTTTATGTCCTCAGCATTGTCTGTAGAAAGCGCCTTGCCGTCACCGTTATGGACTATCTTATCAAGCGTAGCCGTGCCGCATAGTGCATCATAGCCTTCCTCATTGTTATTGAGCTTTACTGTGCCTGTACCCGCATTCGTGGTAAAATCAGATGTAGGCGAGGGCAGTTTGACAGACTTGGAAAGCTTCTCATAACGTTCATTATCGGGAACGCTGTACTCGGTAACGGTGTATGTCCTGCCCGATGAAGCCGAGGTCGGCAGATCGTAAAGAGTAAATGTTCCCTTGCTGCTTGAATTTACAAGCGTCTTGAATTTAGTAGCTTCCTTCTCCGAGGTAGTGTACTTTGAGAACACATAGTAGTTTTTCTCGGTGTTCTTTTCAGCCACAACATAATACTTTGTGCCGCTTATGGTAGTAGTCACCACGAAAGAGGTCTTGTCAAGCAGAGTGTTTAAGGCAGTAGCCGTGATAGCCTTATTACTGCTGTCGGTGTAGGTTTTCTCCACCTTCAGATTAGGCTCGTTGTATGAGCCAAGTGCAGTATATCCCTTGACGCCGTCAAACTTTACGGAAGAAAGACAGGTCTGATAATACGACTTGCAGAAAAGGCTCTCCCTCTCTGTCAGCCCACTCTTATACTGCATTTCTATCGCAGATGTGGTATAGATACTGCTGTCAGATGAGCTTGTAAATGGTCTTTCAAGTGACCACACGGTATATACGGTATTGGTGCCGCTTGTTGCAGTTTCAATGCCGTAATCCTTGCCGTAGGTGCCGGAGAATTTCGACTTTACAAGAGCCTCCAGCTTTGACTTGTATGTGCTGAAATTATGGGTAAGGCTTGACTTATCCACATAAGCCGAGGGGATAGTAAACTTTGCCTCATAGCGCATATTGGTGGTGTTGAATTTCAGCACCTTTGCATTTTCCTTTGCAAGCGCAGTAGTTTTCTGCAAAGCGGCAGGCAGATTGTAGTGTGCCTTTACATTCGCCACGATCTCATTGTATGCCGCTTCAACGCCCGACTTGGTACACCAGCCGCCGCTCGGATAGGTAAAATCATTCCACAGCACATCGCTGCAGGTGCCGAAGGTCGAAGCTGTATGCCCTCTGTAATTAAGGACAAGCTCCCACAGTAAGCACTGGGTGGCAGCAAAATAGTTGCCGTTCTTGTGGCTTGAGTAGCCGTAATACTGCACCAGGCCCATGTACTTTGCAATATCGCCGTCTGTACCGCCGAGGGACTTCCAGTATGCAGCGCTGTCCGCCTTGATCTTATCAGTAAGGTCAAATGTGTCGTACTCCGTAAAGCCGTACTGCGTGTACCATGTGCCGCTGGCAGAGCCCTGCATACTTGCTCCCGGCTCAACGCAGAATACCCAGTTGTTGCTGTCTGTGCTGGGTACAAAGCGGCATATCTGCTCACCATATCTAAGTGAGCCCTTTCCGCCGCTTGCAGCATACTTTGATGTGTACATAGTCGGGTTTACTGCGCTGTTCCACATATACCCGATAGCAACACCTGTGCTTGCGGCAGATGCGCCTGTCGCAAGCGTAGTCATTCCGATAGCTGCTGCCAGAGCGCCCGAAACTGTACGCTTGACAAGATTTTTTATCTTTGACTTCATCAGTTGTCCTCCTTGTTATCAGTAATATTTGGTGCGGCTGTTTTGTTTTCCGCTGCTTCCTCCGCACCATTCTCCGCACGGAACTCGCCGTTATTGATATCGCAGCCCTTGTCCTTGACCGTCTTAAAAAGGTCATTAAGCTGCTCCTTCTCCAGCTTGTCAGCTATCTCTGATTCCTTGCGAAGATATATTTTAAGCATTTTCTTGTGATATGCTATCAGCCGCCTTGTGTCCTCTATGTTCTTGCGGACCTTTTCAAGCTTTGCTGAAAGCTTCTCGCCCTTATCTGTCATTTCCTCCCTCTTTTCTTTAATACGAAATATGCGATGACCGCAGCCGTGAACGATAGTATGTCAAACAGGCTGACCTTTAGATTTTTAAGCTGTGTCTGTGTTACAGGATCATAGATGGCTCTGATGAACGTGACCAGCACAAAAATGGAGATTATACAAATAGCGAGAATGAATTTCTTATCACCCTTTGGCTCACAATCATGCTTTTCCTGCATCTCGGAAAGGTCAACTCTGCCTATGCTGTTTTTCATTCTCTTAAATGAGCCGAACATCACAAGCCTCCTTGCTGCAAGCAGCCGTAATATGTCCAGAACATACCCTCCATGTCCTCTGTAAAGCCTATCTCGGCAAGCCCTGTTTCAGCGTCTATGTTCACTACCTCACCGTAATAGATATTGTGGTTTGGGTTATCGCAGTAGATCGTAGTAGTCTTTATCGTTATATCGTCCCAGTCG
>ONLC01000271.1 GCA_900318545.1 uncultured Eubacteriales bacterium | reverse complement strand
CCTGTGCGGTGGACTGGCTGCTGGGAATGGTTATTTCAAAAAATGTTGAAAACAGAATTCTCTCAGGCCTGCTGACCGTGCTTGACGGAGCTTTCAACATCGGGCTGTTTCTTGTGTTCGGACACAACTACCTGTTCGACAGCGTTAAAGCCCTCAGCTTTGAAAGCTATGTGCTGCCCCTCGGCATGGGCTACTACTGCATAAGAGGCTTTTCCTACGTTTATGATATTTTCATGGGCAGAGCCGAGTATGAGAAGAATATCTTCTGCCTGCTGACATATATGGTATCATTCCATTTCCTTATGGCAGGACCTCATGTCAGCTACAGCAAGCTTGAGCCACAGATAAGACACCGTGACATTGACGGAAGAAAGCTCAATGACGGCCTTGTTGAGCTGGTGCTTGGTCTTGGAAAGATAGTTATACTCGCTCCCGTGTTTGAGAGGATAAAGCTTGCAGGTCTTAACGGCCGTGAAATAACGACTATAGGCTGCTGGCTCGGAATGATGGCATTCTTTGCAGAGGCTTACTTCACATTTACGGGTCTTTGCGATATGGCTAAGGGTCTTGGACTTATAAACGGCTTTGAATACCCCGATAACTACACCGACATAGAAGCAGACGGCCTGTTCACAGGTATGGTTAAGAGCTTCAATACTACTGTTGTTGAGTTTTTCTCTGATGTGTTTGCCTGCAGAAGAGTTCAGAATCCGATCCTGAAATTCGTGCTGATACTGGTTTGCGGAGTGTTTATCTCAATGTGGTATGAAGCAAAGCTCAGCTTCCTGATAGTGGGTGCGGCTGCGGCTCTGCTGATAGCTGTTGAAAGGCTCTTCCTTGCAAAGCCGCTTGGAAAGCTGCCGGCAGCGGTGAAATATCTCTATCTGGTGATAACTGCTATGGTGATTTTCGGCGGTCTTTACTTTGACAGCCTTTACGGCTACAAAAAGTGGCTTCTTGCTCTTGTGAACGTAAATACAAAGTATATGCTGTCAGTTTCGGTAAAGTATGCGGTGCTGAAGAACATCACCCTGATAGCTATAGCCTTCTTTATAGCGTTTGCACCTGCGAAAAAGCTTGTGCTTGGGCTCTGGAAGGATTTTTCAAGACGTTCAAGACGCTGCTACGGCATAACAAAGATCATTCAGACCATTCTTACAGCCTTTATCTTTGTGCTTAGCATTGTGACTCTGGCTGTAGAAACAGCGGCGTAAGGAGGGCATAACATGAGTAAAAGAGATTTTAAGAACTTCAATATAGCAGGCAGCGACAGCGAGTATGAAAACCCAAAGGAGTGCGAGCTTGCAGAGATAGCCTCTCAGAAGCTTGAAAAGGACAATACCGAGGCTCACTACCGTTTCATAAATATACTGACGCTGACTCTTCTGCTGATATTCTCGGCAACGCTGTTTCTGACAGTTTCGGGCAGCAATATCGTTGATGACAGCAACAATGTGCTGACCCTGAAAACCTTCCTCTCGGGAGATTACACACGCTCGCTCAAAAGCTCCTACGATCACGATCTTCCCTTCCCTGAGGAGATGAAAATGCTTGAGGAAAGGCTTTCGCTGATATACGGTATAGGCAACAAGGTCTCCGACCCTGTAAAGGAGATAGATGAAGCTACGGACTCTCAGAGAAACAGCTTTGATGTGCCCGATGAAGGCTATGACTACTCAAACAACAACAGTGAAAAGAAAGTGACCTCGGCTGTTACCGATGAGATGGGTATTACCGTCACCACCACCGACAAGAAGGATGAAGGCAAGCAGACCACCACTACCACTGCTATTGACCGCCCGAGTGACGAGGAAACCACTACCACCACAACTACGGAAACACCTACCACCACCAATACAGAGGCTCCGCACTTTACTGTAACGGAGACCTACCCTGTCAGCCAGCCCGGACCTACTCAGACAAGAGTGACCGAGCCGCCTACTCAGACTAAAGAGCCCGAGCCCGACACGGGAACGATCTCTCAGGAGCCTGAGCCTCAGCCGCCTGTTGACAGCGAGCCCTCCGAGGAGCAGGGCGGAGAATGAACTCAATAAAGGACAACCCCTTTCCCTACTCCGATGACAACAAACGCTATCACACCTACAACTACTATCTGAGGCACCGCTTCGGGAAAAAGGTGTTCAAGGTACCGCTGAATGTTGACCTCGGCTGTCCTAACAGAGACGGAACAAAGGGACTCGGGGGTTGTGCATTCTGCTCGGCCAAGCTGAGCGGTGACTTCGCAGGAGACCCCCGTGACGACATACGCACTCAGTTTGAGGAGATCTCCGCTAAAATGCGTACCAAATGGGCAGAGGGGCTTTGCATACCCTATTTTCAGGCAGGCTCAAACACCTATGCCGACATTGAAACTCTGAGAGCTATGTATGAAGAGGCTCTGACCCTCCCTAACTGCACAGGACTGTCCATTGCAACAAGGGCTGACTGCATTGACCGTGAGAAGGCAAAGCTTTTGGGAGAGCTTGCAAAACGCACCTATCTGACGGTAGAGCTAGGGCTTCAGACGGTACATGACGAAACAGCGCTGAGAATGAACCGCTGTCACACCTACACTGATTTTCTGGAGGGCTA
>ONLC01000272.1 GCA_900318545.1 uncultured Eubacteriales bacterium | reverse complement strand
TCGGACTGTGGCTGAGTGTAAGTATCCGTTCCCGACTTTCATCGCTTACTTCACACCTGCGCTGTGTGAAACCGAAAATGTTACCGCTCACCTTACGGGTCATCGCGCATCTTCGGGCTGGTACGGCTCACCACCCCACCATCGGAAACAACGTAACTCCTGATCCCATATTCAATTGTCAAGTTACTTTTTGGTTTTTACTTGTTCATTTCAGGTCACCCCTTTGTATCATTCACTCGTAATATGTTATATTACATATCATATTACACGATTTAGAGAAGAATGAGCAGCGTTACTAATAGAACTCTGCTCTGCTTCATATTAATTGTAATTGTATATTCGATATATACTATTACTCTATCTTGATTTTATTATAACACACTATTTTTATTTGTCAAGGCCTCCTCAAAAATTTTTTGAAAGAAAAAGAGCAAAGCGTCAATGCTTTGCTCTGGACTTGTATACGTTATATTGATTGCGGCATCTTGCGGAACAGAACTCGCTGCGTATATCGGTGGCGTAGAACAGCTTTCCGCAGTGCTTGCAGGTGCGGAGCGGCTTCTTATCGTCAGTTACTGCTTTGGCAAAGGCTAAGTCTATCATTGCCTTGAGCGAATCGTACTCGCACAGCAAGTTCAGACCATTTCTATCGTCTATCTTGTAGGTCAGGCGAGGAGGTATGAACTCTGTCAACTTTGATTCCTTACATATCATGAAGCTGTATAGGTACTTAAAGTATTTCTTTACCCATTCAAGAGGTTCACAGTATCTGTACTTTCGCAGGAACATTGTCGAGTATATCGGACTGCGGTAGTACAGTCTCAGTTTGCCTTTTTGGTTGGATTTAGACATTATGTCGATGTTATCGAGAGGAAAGAACGTCTTTGCAAATTCGTTCACATCAACTATACCGCTCTCGGTGAAGATATTATCGTGTACGATGACACGCTCATTTTTACCTATATCTGAGCCTGCAATGTCGGGCATGATACCAAGCAGACCGTATTTGTGAACGAAGTCCAGCACCATTTCGTTCTGTCCGAGGTCGTTTTCAGTCAGGTACTTGCCGAGATTAAGAGCGTCAGTCATCATTTCATTTTCGCTCTTTATCGGATCATACACCGCGCCGTATTCGCAGGGAACGATGTACTCAGTGTCGTTTATGCTCTGTATTTCGTATCTCGTATTCTTATGCCAGTGGCTTACTAATAACTGTTCCATACAAGCCTCCTTGTAATCGGTCTTGAAAATGTTCATATTACTTGCTGATTTTATTCTAACACGCTTTTCTTCATTTGTCAAGTCGTTATTCTCGTCGATACAGCAAAACTACCTCAGATCACTCCGAGGTAGTTTCTATTTGAATATCATTTTTTAGTATTCCGACCACGACCTGCCTCTGCTTTCCGTCGTCGGTGCAGGAAATGACAGTGAGGCGATCATCGCCGAAGTCATTCAGTACCCATGTATCAGACGGCTCAACGGTTTTGTACTCCGTGACAACGTACTTATAGCGAGTACGGTTCTTGTCTATGTCTACAAGATACATTTCGTCGCCTATCTGTATCTGGTCAAGGTCATTGAATATCTCTGCATAAATGGTACTGTTGTGTCCTGCGATGCAATAATTACCTTTACCGAGAGCTCCCGTCCCTTCAAAGTGTCCTGCCGACACTTGCAAAGCCTTATTGTCCGTTCCTTCAAGCACAGGAACTTTTATGTCCAGTCTTGGTATCTCAAAGTTGATGTTATTATCAAGCAGCTTTCGGAGATATATTTCTCTGCTTATCTTACGATAGCCGTAAAAAGCCAGCACTCCAAAGCCTATTACTATCATGATCACGCCGATAATAAACATCGGCTTTTTCTTTTTTCGCTTCTTTTCCATATTGCTCCCTCATCTGATTTTAATTTATTATACCATTTTTTACGCAGAAGTGCAATATAATGCGAGAGCGCCGCCCGAAAGCGACGCCCTCCTTATGAAACTCATGGAAAACAGCTTAATTAATTATTCTTCTTCGTCTTCTTTTCTGCTTTTCTTGATAAGCCCCATACCTGTGATGCCCATGAGAGCAGCCAGTCCTGCAAATACCTTGTGGAATCCGGACATACCTGTCTGCGGCAGAGTCTTATATGCAGATTCAGCCTTTGTAAGAACGGTATAGTTTGTAACAAGAGCCTTCTGCTCATCAGTGAGTGCATCATAAGCTGCTCTTGCCGCAACTATCTTATTCTCAGAAGTATTAGTCTTTTCGACATTTCCGATAGCATCAATCAATTTGATTACCTTATCAGCAGCAGCCTGATCTGCGGCAGCTTTGTCCTCAGCAGCTTTCTTCTCAGCCTCTGCCTGTGCTGCTTCTGCAACTTTCTGAGCCTCCTCAGCAGCAGCAGCCTTTTCGGTTGCTTCCTTAGCGGTCTGTTCAGCTGTTGCCTGTGCCTTTTCAGCAGCGGCAGCCTTTTCGGTTGCTTCCTTAGCGTTCTGTTCAGCTGTTGCCTGTGCCTTTTCAGCAGCGGCAGCCTTCTCTGTTGCTTCCTTAGCGGTCTGTTCAGCTGTTGCCTGTGCCTTTTCAGCAGCGG
>ONLC01000273.1 GCA_900318545.1 uncultured Eubacteriales bacterium | reverse complement strand
AGCGAAGTGAACTTCGCTTGCAAGCCTGCGTCGAATTTAGGCAATCTGACGAAAATCTGGACGGCGCATCTGATGCACAGAGGTCGTGCGGTGTTGCCTAAAACTCAGGACGACTCCCTGTCAGATCGGCAGGGAGTTGTTTTTTTGCGTATATTTGTAAAAAGTGTTCAAAATCCCTTGCAATATCAGCTGGGATTTGGTATAATAAAATATATATACCATTTTGAAAGCATACGGAGGTGTGTTTTGTGCCTAAATTTCAGAGCGGAATGGAAGAAATGCTCGATATGTTCGTGTTTGAGACAGGCGACCTGCTCGAAAAGCTCGATGATATCCTGATGCGTACAGAGCAGGAGGATACTATTGAAACGGATGATATGAATGAGATTTTCCGTACTATGCATACTATAAAGGGCTCTGCTGCGATGATGGGGCTTTCAAATATGTCAACGCTGGCTCATGCAGTGGAGGACCTGTTCTTCATTATCCGTGAAGACCCCAGCGTCACCTATGATAAGCCTGCTCTCTATGAGCTGCTGTTTGCATCATCTGATAACCTGAAAAATGAGCTGGAGAATATTCAGGACGAGAGTATTCCGCTTTCGGATTTCTCGGAGCTTGAGGGAAAGATACACGCCTTTGCAGATGTTATGAAGGGCGGTGCTGCCCCTGCCGAGACTGCTGCTCCGACAGGCAAGTCCGAGGATAAGCTCGACTATGACGGAATTTTTGAAGACGGCGAGGACGAAGCTATCCTCACCTACAAGATTACCTACTCGCAGAGCTGTGCTATGCCTTCGATGAGGGCTTTGGTGCTGATGAGGGCTCTTGGAAAAATAGCCGATGTACACAAGACCTTCCCCGATGATTTAGATGCCGACAGTGCTGACGATGATATTTCCGAGAAGGGACTTTATATAAAGCTCACAACAGGCAGTGCCGAACAGGTAGAACAGCTTTTTAAGGACGCCCTCAACGTTGAGAGCGTGAAGAAAATCGACCGCCCCAAAAAGGAAGAAGCCCCCAAACAGGAGCAGGCTGCTGCTGCACCTGCGGCTCAGACGGGAGAGGCCCCGAAGCCTGCACCTGCAAAGAAGGCAGCTCCGAAAAAGGCTCCTGAAAAGCATGAGCAGGCTATGATGTCGGTAAAGCTTGAAAAGCTGGACAGACTGCTTGACCTTGTGGCTGAGATAGTTATAACAGAGGGCTCTGTAATGTCCTCGCCCGATATAAGAAACGCTGTCGGGAATTTTGACAGGTTCAACAAGTCGGCAAGAGAGCTCAAAAAACTGACCGATGAGCTTCAGGATGTGGTAATGTCTATACGAATGGTGCCTGTTTCAACTGCTTTCCAGAAAATGAACCGTGTTGTCAGGGATATGAACACAAAGCTCAAAAAGAACGTTACCCTCGCCTTTGTGGGTCAGGAAACTGAGGTCGATAAATCAATAGTTGACCTTCTGAATGATCCTCTTATGCACATCGTCAGAAATGCCGTTGACCACGGAATTGAGCTCCCCGAGGAGCGTGCCGCAGCAGGCAAGACCGAGCCGCCGACAGTCACCCTCTCGGCAGGGTATGATTCGAGCGAGGTCGTTATTTCCTGCAAGGATAACGGTGCAGGCATGGACAGAAACAAGATAATGGCAAAGGCTAAGAAGAACGGTCTTCTTACCAAGCCCGAAAGCGAATACACTGATAAAGAAGTTTTCAACTTTGTTGTAGCGGCAGGATTCTCGACCAACGAGCAGATAACCGAGTATTCGGGGCGTGGCGTCGGAATGGACGTTGTAAAGCAGAACCTTGAAAAGGTCGGAGGAAAGCTGATAGTTGACTCTGTTTTCGGAGAGGGCTCTACCTTTACAATAAGGATTCCTCTGTCGCTGTCGATAGTTGATGTTATGAGTATAGATGTCGGAAAAACGAACTTTTCTATTCCAGTGGGCTCGATAAATGAAGCATTTTCGTGTACACCTGACAAGTACATCAAGGACTCTGACGGAAACGAATTTATTATGCAGAGGGGCGAAGCGATACCGCTTATCAGACTTGGAAAGCACTTTCACATTGATGATGCAATTGAGGATGTGACCAAGGGCATCATGATAGAATGTGAGAATGTAAACAGCAGGGCGATACTAATGGCAGACCGCATCACGCTTGACCAACAGGTAGTAGTAAAGCCATTCCCAGCGGCAATGGGAGACATGAAGCTAAAGGAAGCAGGCATGAGCGGCTGTTCGGTACTGGGAGACGGAAGCATAACGATAATTCTGGACATACAGGAGATAATGGCGTAAGTGCTCGCCGCACGGCTAATACGCGTCGTAGTTTTGCTTGAAGCTTTTCATGCCTTGACCGCAAAGAAAAAAAGTGCAGGCTAAAAAAACAAGCAAAGTAATAATAGAATGCCAAGGGATTAAGAAAAGAGTTCGCCAAGCCGGACGATAGCGGCTTGCGGGTTTTTAGGGCAGAGCCCTAAACAGAGCACGAGACAGAGTCTCGTTC
>ONLC01000277.1 GCA_900318545.1 uncultured Eubacteriales bacterium | reverse complement strand
TCCTCTCCCTGAGAGTCAACACAGCTGTATAGAAGCGTAAGCTCCGCATCGCCCTTTGTGATAAGCTTGCCTGCTATCATCTTGTGCTCCTTTTGGCTGACACGGCATGAGCTCCTGAGCACAGCCCCTATCTGAGGTTTAGTCCGTGACAGCTCCAGCTCCTCGATAAGTGTGATTCTCTTTGCGGCGGTAAGGCGTTTTGCAGGGTATGTAAGCTCTTCAAGCTTTGTTTCTATGCCTGCCCCCTCGGCTTTTGTTATTATCTCCGAAAGCTCTGTGCCGCAGGCTTTGATATGTACGCTCAGAGCTCCTCTTATGTCGAGCCTTCTGCTGTTGGCGACCCTGCAGTTCACATAATCGCACGAGGGCTCGATGATGACGGTCGGGTCAAGCACATCAGAGTCGATATCGCAGGAGCGGGAGTAGCTTACATTCTGCTCTATAGAGTAAATGCGGCTGCTGTCCTCCTCGAGATACCATACCCGCACCAGAGCGGAGAGCTCATAGGAGAGCCTTCCTCCGTTTATCGAGTGGGAATCCGCACAGGGTATGACCGTGCATTTGAGCACTCTGAAAATGTCGGGGTAGTAGTCCGGCAGGATAATATCCTTCTCAATTGGCTGCTCCCCGATCTCATCGAGCACAGTTTTCTGCGTGCAGACGGTGGTTTTTTCAAGCTTCAGTTCGTTGTTATCCATAAGGCGGTGACCTCCTGTTTTAATATTTCTAAAACAGTATATTCACCCGATCAGCCGATTATGCAGAAAATGAAAAAGCTCCGCCATAAGACGGAGCTTAAAAACTTTTCTTATCTTTCCTCGCCCATAAAGAACAGTGCGAGCGTTCCCGGTCCCGAGTGGGCACCTATTACAGGACCTGTATAGCAAATGTGAACTATAGTTTCGCTGCCAAGCCTGTCACGCATAAGCTGAGCCGCATATTCAGCGTCCTCCATGCAGTCACCCTGACAGATAGCGACCTCTTTGTTCTCCCAGCCGCCTACCTTTTCGCTCACAAGCTCTACCAGCTTGTTTATCGACTGCTTTCTTCCTCTGATCTTTCCTATCGGGATAAGATGACCCTCATTATCAACATGAAGTATAGGCTTTATACCAAGCACCGAGCCTGCAATAGCAGCTGCAGCGGAAACTCTTCCGCCCCTTTTGAGGTACTTCAGGTCATCAACTGTGAACACATGGCACAGGTGCAGCTTGTTAGCCTCAAGCCATTCAGCAAGAGCATCTATGTCAAGCCCCTCTTTCTTCTTTCTGTCAGCCTTTATAAGAAGCAGACCCTCTCCTGTAGATGCACACAGCGAATCAATACAGACTATCTTTGCTTCGGGATACTTTTCAAGCAGAGTGTCTCTTGCGATACAGGCACCGTTGTAGCTTCCGCTCAGACCTGACGAGAAAGCAAGATACAAAATGTCATAGCCGTTTTTGATCTCCTCCTCGAATGCAGCTTCATAAACAGCAGGCGATATCTGTGAGGTCTTGGTCATGGAGCCGTTTCTCATTTTATCGTAAAATACCTTCATAGACATTTCATCACCGACGTAGGCGGTTGAATCGACCTCATAAGTCAGATCGAGTATTTTGACGTCCATTCCGTCAAGCAGATCCTTAGAGAGATCGCAGGTAGAATCAGAATACAGGCGATAGCCCTTTTTAGCACTCATCAAAGCACCCCTTTACAATTCATATACAAGCATTATAGCACATATTTTCAAAAAAGTAAAGAGAAAAACTAAAAACAGTTCATTTTGACGGTATTTTTTCCTGCTCACATACATACAGGCGACCGTTTTCTGATTTAATATAAAAGTCCTTTCTGCCAAGCTCTATCAGTTCATCGCAGATAAGGTCTGCGATTTTTGTTTCTACATAGCGTCTTATATCACGGGCGGTACCCTTATGCTCGGAAACCGTCTGTGCGATAGCTTTATGAAGCCCCTCAGAAAACCTTACGGTCATTCCCTCAGCATTCATTCTCTCTGCAAGAGCTTTCAGCTCCTTCTCGGCTATCTGACTCAGGCTTTCCTCTGTGTGCTCCGAGAAGATAACCGTTTCATCTATTCGGGACATCAGCTCGGGCGAGAGGTGCTTTTTCAGTGCCTGCCGCAGTATATCGCTTTTTGTGACGGATTTCTCCCCGAAGCCCAGTGAGTGCTTTTCGTTCGCTTCCCTTGCGCCGAGGTTTGTCGTCAGTATTATCACCGAGCCTGCGAATGAAACGCTCCGCCCGAACGAATCGGTAAGAGTGCCGTCCAAATCGAACAGCAGAACATCGTAAGCCTGCATTACAGAGCGGCTATCTGCTCCTGAAGAGCCTTGTCCTTTGCAATGACGCCT
>ONLC01000280.1 GCA_900318545.1 uncultured Eubacteriales bacterium | reverse complement strand
CCGAGAAAGCCAACTATTGCAGGGAAGAGATCCGAGTTTGAAAAGCTGGGCTTTATGATGAAAAGGCTTCCGCCGAATGCCCCAAGTATCGTCAGAAGCTGAACGAGGGTCAGCTTTTCCTTTACAACTATTATCGAGAACACCACCGCAAAAAAAGGTGACATCTTATTGAGCATTGAAGCGTCGGAGAGCTTTAAGTGGTCTATCGCATAGAAATTTCCTATCATTCCGAGCGACCCTGCCAGACAGCGTATAAAGAGCGCAAATCTCGGCTTGTGTCCCTCAACCCTGAGTGGGATCCTGTTCTTCACCATAACCCCAATAGCAAACCACAGTGCCACAAAGTTTCTGAAAAACGTTTTCTGCATAGTGGGCAGGTCACCTGCCATACGCACGAACGCAAACATAAATGCAAAGCTGAACGCCGACAGAATTATATAGATGATACCGAGATACTTTTTCTTAACTGCCAATCTATCACCTTAATTCTGTTTCCTGTTCATATATTCATGTTCCTCGGTCAGATGCCCGATAAGCTGTGAGAGCGTCCAGTCTTTATTATGCTCCGTAACTGCCGCTTTGAGAGGTATTCTCGCACCAAGCTGACGCAGCCGGCTCACAAACTGCCTGAGCTCCGTGTCATCAAAGCCCGAAATAACGAGCACCTCGGCACTGACAGTAATATCCCGTCTTCCGCTGAAAGAGTACCCGTTCAGCCCGAAAAAAGCTCCGACCTTCTCCGCACCCTGCTCTGCAGAGGCGCTTATCATTTCTGCTCTGTCAGCCGAGCAGGCAGCCTCAACGAGCCTTTTCTTCTCCTCGTCAAGGTTTACGCAGAGCACCTGCCTTTTTACTGTATCTTTAATCCTTGCTTTCATTTTCCTGATTTCTTTGCATCGTTTTCTCTGATCTCAACACGTCTGATCTTTCCGCTGATAGTTTTCGGAAGCTCCTCAACGAACTCAACTATTCTCGGATATTTGTACGGTGCAGTAGACTTCTTAACGTAGTTCTGAAGCTCCTTTGCAAGCTCAGGTGAGCCTGTGTAGCCGTTAGCAAGCACGATAGTCGCCTTTACTACCTTGCCTCTGATAGGGTCATCAGCGGCAGTTATCGCACATTCGAGCACGCTTGGGTGCTCCATAAGAATGCTTTCTATCTCAAACGGTCCGATGCGGTAGCCCGATGCCTTTATAAGGTCATCAGTTCTTCCCACATACCAGAAGTACCCGTCCTCATCACGGTAGGCTGTGTCGCCCGTGTGGTAAACACCGCCTCTCCAAGCGTTATCAGTGAGCTCCTTGTTGCGGTAGTACTCCTTGAAAACAGCAGGGTGTTTGCCCCTCTCGGTGCGGATAATTATCTCTCCTGTTTCATTTGCAGGACAGGACTTGCCCTCCTTGTCGATGATATCCACATCATAAAGCGGTGACGGCTTACCCATTGAGCCGGGCTTAGGCTTCATACCGAAGAAATTAGCCACTACAACAACAGTTTCTGTCTGTCCGAATGCCTCCATAAGGTCAAGACCTGTGTACTTTTTCCACTGATTGAATACCTCGGGATTGAGCGCCTCACCTGCGATAGTCGAGTATCTGAGGCTTGACAGGTCATAGTTTTCAAGACCCGCCTTTATAAAGAAGCGGTACATTGTCGGCGGAGCACAGAACGAATTTACCTCGTACTTTTCAAGCACAGAGAGCATCTTTGCAGGGTCGAATCTGTCAAAGTCATACACAAAGTTCACAGCACCGAGAGCAGTCAGACCGTACATTTTTCCCCATGCACATTTGCCCCAGCCGCTTTCCGAAACCGTCAGATGAACGCTTGTCTCGTCAAGGTGGTGCCAGTGCTTTGCTGTAATGATATGACCTGCCGCATAGGAATGAGCGTGCAGCACCATTTTAGGATAGCCCGTAGTGCCAGAACTGAAATAAGCAAGCATCGGGTCATCACGCTTTGTATCACGTCTTTCAAAGGCGGTCGGGTATTTCTCTATCTCAGCGAGAAAATCAGTCCAGCCCTCCTTAGTGCCGTGACAGACGAACTTCTCCTGCATATCAGCATACTCTTCCAGTGCCGAGTCTATATGCTCTGTTACCTTGTCTTCGAGGGTCGCAAATATGTACTTAACGCTTGCCGCCTTGAAGCGGTAAACATAGTCCTTTTTCATAAGCTGGCAGGTAGCAGGAATAAGCACAGCACCCACCTTCATAAGGCCGTAAGCCACAAACCAGAACTCATAATGGCGTTTTAGCACAGCCATTACCATATCGCCCTTCTTAACACCATGAGCAAC
>ONLC01000282.1 GCA_900318545.1 uncultured Eubacteriales bacterium | reverse complement strand
GCCTGCAAAAACAGCAGCTGCCGCGAGGACGATCAATATATTTCTTTTCATAATATTCACCTGTAAATTGAAGCAAAGCTGACCCTTTTGGGGTCGGCTCTGAATTCTTCTTTTATACCTGGAGGCAATCCGTAAGATTGAGCTCATACAGGTTATTGTGTGTTGCCTGCTTTGGCGGCAGACCTGCAAGTCTGTAGTACTGCTCGGAGCCGTACTTCTTGATGAAGTCTGCGGTATGAACGTCGATAGCTATCTCTCTGAGGAATGCCTTCATAATGTCGCTCTCTGCACCGTAGGTGGTCTCGAGGAAATCAAACGAATACTTCATTCCCGAAAGTGCCTGCTGAGTTACGTTCTTAGCACCTGCAAGAAGGTTTGTAAACGCATTCTGGAGAATGAGAGTACATCTCTGCTTGTTGTCACGACCCTCGTTTGTACACTTCTCAACGTAAGCCTCGAGGTTGTGGATGACCCAGTGCTGAATCTTCTTGTTCGCAGGTGAGATATTTCTCGCTCTTACTGCCTTTTCAAGATTCTTGTTGGACTCCATAATATGCTCGGATATGATCTGACGGCAGGAAAGACCGTTATTGATCTTGATAATAATATCCTCAAGCTTCGGGTGGATAATTCTAATCATCTTCTCCATCTGAATGCAGTTTCTCATCGAGAATGTTATGCCGTCAAGCAGCAAAAACATCAGCGAGAGCTTCTCCTCTGCATCAGCGGTAGCTGCATCGTCAACATTCTTCTGAGTGATCTGTCCTGCGAGGATAGCATCGATATCATATTTCTCACGGTAGTAATTGAACCTGTCATAATACTCCGAGAACGTCTTGCTCATCACATCGTCCTGTACATACTGGCAGACGATAGAGTGATCAACAAGGATACCACTCTCCTCATAAAGCTGCATCATTTCGCTCAGGTCTTCCCAGCCTCTTGCTGTTACGAACTGATAGTTGTGCCTGTCGCTTGCATCTATCTCATAGTAGTGATCGGGGTGCATATGCAGATACGAAATGATTGCAGGGTGAACACCTGCATAATAAGCGTACTCCATCCAAACATCAAGGTCAGGTACGCAGGATACCTTTTTCAGACGGTCCCATGTAACGATATCGAACTCGTTTACAGACTTGTTGAACTGAGGCGGGTTACCTGCTGTTACAAGTACCCAGCCGGCAGGTATCTGATAAAGACCGAATATCTTATACTGTAAGAACTGGAGCAGGATAGGAGCAAGAGACTCCGAAACGCAGTTGATCTCATCGAGGAAGAGGATACCCTCTTTGATGCCTGTAGCTTCCATAGTATTATAGATGTTAGCAATGATCTCGGACATCGTATACTCCGAAACCTGAACATCAGCGCCGACATAGTTTCTTGTAACTATAGTCGGAAGACCCATAGCAGTCTCTCTTGTCTGGTGAGCCATCGAGTATGTAACAAGGTTAAGTCCTGTTTCCTGAGCGATCTGCTCCATGATAGCGGTCTTACCGATACCGGGAGCTCCGAGCAGGAACACAGGTCTCTGGTGCTCAATGCTGATTCGGTAATCACCGAACTCGTCCTTAACAAGATAAGCCTGAATAGCGTTTTTGATCTGCTGCTTGGCGTCCTTAATATTCATATCATCAAACCTTTCGGATAGATTTATTAAGATAAGATAAAACCTAGGGGCGTTTCCTATCTCTGCAAATATTTTTACTAAATAATTATAACTTATTTCCGAATAAAAGTCAACAACAAATAAATCTTTTGTGGATTTGCACAAATGGCAAAAAAATATTTAGCAATATTGTAACAAATAATTAATTATGTATGCAGTATAAGACTACTTCTTTCCCCTGCCATAAAGGAACAGTCCGATAGCGAGTCCCGTAAACAGTGGTACTACAAGGTCTGTTTTTACATTGAAGACGAAGCCGCCCTTTACAAACAAAGCTGAATACGCCACATCGAACAAATTGGTGAGAAGCACCACAAACGCTGTAAAGATCGCTATCTTTATCACTTTTCTTATCATACAAATACCTCCTTAGCTGATAACTCCGTTTTTACATTCCAGCACTATCGTGAACGGCCCGTCATTAAGAAGCGAGATCTTCATGTCGGCACCGAACTCCCCTGTTTCTACCTTGCCCTTGATACGGCTTCGGCAGGCAGCACAGAAATAGTCATAAAGCCTGCTTGCCTCATCGGGCTTGCCTGCATTGATAAATGACGGGCGGTTGCCCTTATGGCAGTCCGCAAATAGGGTGAACT
>ONLC01000289.1 GCA_900318545.1 uncultured Eubacteriales bacterium | reverse complement strand
ATGACAAGCTGTCTCGGAGCTGCGTCCTTGACAGTGGTGTAGCCCTCAGGAAGACCTACCTTGGCAGCCATCATCTCAACAGTGGTGCTGTATGCGGTTTCACCGCCCTCGGCAGGTGCTTCTCCAACCGTAAGCGAGCCCAGCACCTTTTCAGCCTCGGGGCTTTCAAATTCATAGCCCACGCCTGCAACCTTTATGTACTGTCCGTCTATGCTTGTATAGGCTTCAAAGCCGCAGCCGCCGTAGCCGTCGCTGTACTGAAAGCCCGTCCAGTCAATGCCGCCGTAGGTGCCGCTGACATCTTTTTGCTCATTGGTGTAGGTATCTTTATTGTAGTTGTATCTCGACATCACATCGTCCTCAGTGTCAGAGGTGTAAAAGTCAAAATAGTAGAAGTCACCCTTTTTCACTGAAAAATAACGTGTATCGGTCTCATCGAAAACATCTCCGCCCTTTAGCGTAAAGCCCTCGGGCACGAACACAGAGAACACTCCCCATGTTTCTGTAGTGCCGCTGTCAACGCCTGCTTTGCTTTCTGTGTTTTCCTCGGTTTCAGCCTGCGAAACAGACACCGTTTCCTTTTTCGCCTTTGAGTCCGCCTTTGATGACGAATCGCTGTCACCGCAGGCAGTAACACCCGACGCCAGCATAAGAGCCATAATAATTGCTGATATTCTTTTTGTTTTCAAAATATTATCCCTCCAAACTATCTGTGCTTACTTATTATACAGGAAATAATCGTAGATCATTCTCGAAAGCGTTCTCAGGTGCTTTGCACACTGATAGCCCTGACCCTCAGCGCTGCACATTATGCAGACTACATAAGGCTCTCCGTTCTGCCATACTATAGCACAGTCATGTGTCACATCGAAATAGTCGCCGGTCTTGTTCGCAGTGTGTACTCCGCTCGGCAGCGATGCCGGTATCTTGTAGGTATACTCCTGATTTTCAAGCAGTCTCAGCATCTTTGCGGAAGCAGTCCTTGAAATGCACCTGCCCCAGTAGATATCCTCAAAGAGCCTGCCGCAGTCCTCGGGAGTTACCCAGTTAGTACCTGAGCCTATGACAGTATCCGCATAATTGGGTCCGCCATAGTAGCCTCCGACCTGAACAGTCTGGTTATATCCGTTTGCCTGTATCCAGTCACGCACCATAGTTTTGCCGTATCTGAGGACCAGAACATTGAAAGCAACGTTACTGCTGTGCGAGATAAGCTCATCGAGCCAGTAGTTAAGGTCAGCGGTTTCCTTTATCTCACCGTTCTCTATCTTCTGATAAACAGCAGTCATGCAGAAGAGCTTCATAACGCTTGCCGCATAGTGCTGCTTGTTGTTAAGAGAGAAGCTCTCCTGAGTTCTCAGGTTCTTAACATAAACGCTCCACTCTCCCGGGAGATAATCTATCTTGTCATCGAGCTGTCTTTTCAGATCGTTTATATCTCTCTTCACAGGTGTCAGCGACCTGAGATAGAAGTCGCTCGCCCTGATAACGCCCTCATAGTTTCTGTAGGCTCTTACTGTTATGTATCCCTTTACACCGTATTTAAGACCACTTTTCATAGTGTAGCTCGAGGTGCGGTTATTAACTACACATACCTTTCTCCAGTCATCGTTCATTGAGGGCTTATAGATAACCGCATAGCTTGTTGCACCCTTGACTCTTGTCCACTGAATGTCGGCAGTGCCCTTTCCTATCCTTGTGATCTTGTAGTCCACCTGCTTCGGACAGGTCGAGGTCTTGAAATTCTTGAAGGTCTTTGAAAGGATATACTTTCCGTTTTTCATACGGTATGCCCTTGCCGTGAAGGCATAAGCCTCGCCGTCATTAAGGCCTGTTACTGTCAGCTTAGTCGCTGTTGTCAGTTTATAAAGCTGCCACTTCTTCGCAGTTTTGTTGTAGAGGTATATAGCGTAGCCCTCAGCCCTGTCAACCTTGTTCCAGCTGAGCCCAACCGTGCTTGCAGTGTTGCCTGCGGCCTTCATGCCTGTTACCTCGGCAGGAGTGTCCTCAACTATTTTGAATGTGCCCGAAAGTGCTCCCGCATAGTTGCCGATACCCCTTACTGAAACAACAGCTGTGCCTACATTCGTATTGCCCGAGTAAGTCACTGTATAGTCCTTGCCCGAAACAAGAGTACCTTTCTTATTGCTAACCGTAACATCAGGCTTCTGAGCCTTGCCGTTATAAATAAGCTCGCTCTGCGATAT
>ONLC01000291.1 GCA_900318545.1 uncultured Eubacteriales bacterium | reverse complement strand
CTTAGTCAGACGTTTGGTCTGTTCCTCATACTCGATGATCTTCGCCAGTGTGTCGGGTATGCGGTCGGCAGAGCTCCCCGAGCCCGAACCTCCCGAGGGCGGTTTGTAGTCGAGCACAGCCCTGAGCTTCTCGATCTTGCGCCTGTCGAGCTCGATACGGCGGTCAAGACGGTAGATCTGCCGCAGGTATTCTTTAGTCGTCATCGTCATCACCGCCTATATCATCTCTGTCAGATGCTGCCGATATAAGGGCGAATGTTATCAGCCCGAACAACACTCCGATAACGAAGCCGATAATAAAGCCGATTATTCCGCTCATTCGCTGTCACCGTCCATTCCGAAGAGCCTAAGCTCTAAATTACCAAAACACAACGCTAGGAACGTAGCACTGGCTGACGTTCCGTAGCCGTCATTCGCTGCAAACTCGTTCATCAACTGTTTCGCTGCTTCTGCAAATTGCTCACGAGTTATTGCTTCAAAAACATCTGCTTTATTAAGGCATTCGTCCACCCACGCCCCATAATCTCCAGCTGAGTATAGCGTATAGTCGGGGTGCTGAATTTTTTCACAGAGCTTGTCATAATCTATACATTTCATTCGCTGTCACCCTTGCATATCCTCTCAATCTCTGCTCTGATAGTCTTATCGTCCTCGGTCTGCATAGTGATGTACCTGTCCAAGTACCACCTAGCTTTTTTGAGGTCTTCAAGACCGTTTTTGTTCTTGTGTCTCCACAGATACTTATAAGCGTTGCAAAGGCAAAAACTCTTTACCGCTTCTCTGCCCTGCGTTATTTCCATTGCTTCTATACACTCAACGCCTGCCGTCTCATAGTGTGCAGGGTGATTTATCATATCAGCCATTTTAATTCCTCCTGTTATTGGTCTTTGGATAATGCAGCGTTTATCCGTTCTTTCAGTTCATCGCTCTTCCCGAGATGGTTGAAGAGCTCACGAAGGAGTATCTGCATCGACCTGATCTTTTCCTGCTGACGCTGAATGACTTCGTTCTGTGCTTCGTTTGCAAGACTCAGACGCTCGTTCTCGGCTTTCAGTGCTTCATAAGCTTTTATCATTGTTCAGCACCTCCCCGATGTTCTTCCTAAGCTGTATCTCAGCGTAACGGTCATTATAGTTCACCCAGAGAGCTGACACCAGAAGCTTTTCTGCTTCTCTGAGAAGCCCTTTGAGTTTTTTGTTCTCTTCCTCGTACTGAGAGATCTGTACGCACTCAGACCAGTGCTTTTCTTCGAGCTCGTCATACCTGCGTATGCGGTGCTCGGCTTCTGATTTTGGTATCTTCATATATACCTCTCCTCCACAACGATTATCCTTCTCCTTATCATTTCCCCGACCTTGCCCTCAAAGTCTGCCCTTTCGCAGTCCGAAAGCCCTATCTGCTCGGGAATGTCATGTTTTTTCAGATATGCTCTGTACAGCTTGTGAGCAACAGGATTGTTGATGTTTATCGTATAGCCGTACTTGTTATCCTTAGTGTAAATGCTCATATCGGTGACGAAGCTTCTCATGTGCTCACCTCTGAGATCACTACCTCGACACAGGGTACTGTCCCGTATCTCTTGGCAACTGTCAGCTCGACTATCTGGGCATCGTCATAATACGCAAGCCCGTTCAGAGCATCCAGTACCGCCTTAGCAATATTATCCGTGTCGGGCTTCTTTGCCGGCAGAAGCTTGTTTGCAAGCATAGCCTCCTGTTTTTTTCTGCTTACCGAAGCAGGCACTCTGTACCATGCTGTGATGTCTGCCGCCAGCGGGATATCTTTAGCGACAGGCTCAGCGTTCGGATAGTCAGACTTAAAGGTCAGCTTCACAAGGTTCTCATAGTTCACAGTCTTCTCAGGCGTGAATGAATGCCCGTTCTTTGTGAAGCGTGGCCTGCCCTTTCCGACAGGCTCTCCGGGGATTGTAAGCTCTGCTATGATCTTCATTTCTTCCCTCCCATTCTGCTCAGGTCGAAGTCCTTCGCAAACTCCTCGAACTCATCAAGGTCATAGGAGTGCTCGGACTTTCGGCTGTTCTTATCCTCGGTTATCCAGTCCTTAATGAGGATATATGCTTTTTTCGATATCTTCTTATTCTTTACCTGCCACTCGGAAAGCTTATTTATATACCTTTCTACTGACAGACTGTCGGACAGACGGACA
>ONLC01000292.1 GCA_900318545.1 uncultured Eubacteriales bacterium | reverse complement strand
GCCTGCTACGAGCGTGAGGAGGAGCTTACGGTCGAGAACGTGAAAAAGCAGTGCCGCTTCCACCCAAGGTGCGGAACAAGCTTCATTTTCCTTGTTCTTTTCATAAGCATTTTTGTGACATCGGTATTTCAGGTGTCATGGGAGAACCTGTTCCTGAGAGTTATTACAAAGATAGCTCTTCTCCCTGTGGTTACAGGCATAGCCTTTGAGCTTATAAGGCTTGCAGGAAAGTATAATAATGTCTGCACAAGAGTAATATCAGCTCCGGGACTGTGGATACAGAGGATAACCACCAAGGAGCCTGACGACAAGCAGATAGAGTGTGCTATCGCTGCTCTGAAAGAGTGTATTCCCGAAAAGAAGGGAGACGATCAGTGGTGACCTGCAGAGAGCTGCTTGATGACAAGATACATTTGTTTACTGAACGTGGGATAGAAAATGCTGCGTTTGAGCTCTCGGAGCTGCTGGGAATGGTACTGGGTGTTGACTGCCGCAGCGCTGAGTATGTTCAGGCTCTCGGGGAGGAAGCATCGGACGATGTAAGGCAGAGGCTCTCTGAGCTGACAGCACGCAGAATAAGCGGTGAGCCGCTGCAGTATATTCTCGGTGAGTGGGAATTCTACGGTCTGCCGATTAAGGTCGGCAGGGGAGTGCTTATCCCGAGACAGGATACCGAAACTCTGATAGATGTGATACAGGGAAAGCTCATCGGACGCAATAACCTGACAGCTATAGATGTGTGCTCGGGCAGCGGCTGCATAGCCTGTGCCATCAGCAATCGGCTTGACTGCCAAAAGGTTTACTGCGTTGAAAAAAGCGATGATGCCGTACCCTATCTCAGGGAGAACCTCAGCAGGCATTGTGCAGATTATGAGATCATACAGGCAGACGCACTCCTTGAAGAAACCGTGAACCGACTTCCCGATGCAGACCTTATAGTCTGCAATCCGCCCTACCTTTCAATGAACGATATGGAGCAGCTTCAGACCGAGGTCAGCTTCGAGCCTGAAATGGCACTCTACGGCGGTGAGGACGGGCTGGACTTCTGCCGTGACTTTATAAGGCTCTGGGCACACAAGCTCAGACCGACAGGCATGATGATCGTGGAGATAGGTATCGGTCAGGAGGAAGAGGTCGCTATGATGATGGTGCAGCACGGCCTTGTTGATATACGCTGGCGTAAGGATATGTGCGGTATAAACCGTTGTGTGTACGGCTTTGCAAGATTCTGATAACTGTACAGACAAACGGACACTTTATAGTATATAATGTTATCGAAGGGGAAAATGCCCTATCTGATACTGAAAGGAAAGATATACAATGGCAGCAGATAAGAAGAAAAAACAGGAAAAGGCATCGGGCGTTAAGATCACTGATGCGGCTGAGAAGAAAAAAGCACTTGAAACTGCAATGGCATATATTGAGAAGCAGTTCGGAAAGGGTGCTATCATGAAGCTTGGAGATGCAAGGGCTATGGACGTTGAGGCTATCCCTACAGGCTCCATGACTCTTGATATGGCACTGGGCATAGGCGGAGTCCCGAGAGGAAGAATCATCGAAATCTACGGACCCGAATCCTCGGGTAAAACAACGGTTGCACTCCACATTATTGCAGAAACTCAGAAAATGGGCGGAGAGGTAGCCTTCATCGACGTTGAGCACGCTCTTGACCCTGTGTATGCCGAAAAGCTCGGAGTTGACATCGAGAATATGCTCGTATCCCAGCCTGACAGCGGTGAGCAGGCTCTTGAAATTGCCGAGGCTCTTACACGTTCGGGTGCTATCGACTGTATCGTAATCGACTCTGTAGCCGCAATGGTAACAAAGGCGGAGATCGACGGCGAAATGGGCGACACCCACGTAGGACAGCTTGCAAGACTTATGTCTCAGGCTATGAAAAAGCTCACGGGTGTTATCGGAAAGTCAAACACCACAGCAATATTTATCAATCAGGTAAGAGAGAAGATCGGTGTTATGTCCGGCAACCCCGAGACCACTCCGGGCGGCCGTGCACTGAAATTCTACTCCTCTGTCCGTATTGAGGTCAGAAGAGGCGAGCAGATCAAGAACGGCTCTGAGGTAATAGGCAACAGAACACGCTGTAAGGTAGTTAAGAACAAGG
>ONLC01000297.1 GCA_900318545.1 uncultured Eubacteriales bacterium | reverse complement strand
GAAACTGATGCCATATTAGCCCTCCTGACGAAGAGCTGACCGTGGGTCTGCATCGTACCTTTTATTATAACATATTATGATCTGGTTTTCCAATAGGAAAATTAAATTTTTCGTATCGTCAATTGTGCAGTTGTCAATGATCTTAGACACTCACTCTCAAAAAAATATGACATTAAGTAAATAATTGCAAATTTCCCTCTTGGAGGAGCCGCAGGCGACGGAAAGAGGGAAATTTGCAGCTCACCACATTACAGACAGGTAATCTTCAAGCACTTCTTTTGGCGACTTGAATTTCAAACATACCTTCGGTATGTTGTTTGAGCGCTTGTTGTACGCCGCCAGCTGCTTTCTGCCGTCCTCTAAGCTGTACATTTTCAGCTTGCTGTAAAAACGCTTGCCGTCCTCACGATGCTGCCGCTCGACTTTTCCGTTGTGCCTTGGTGTCGCCACTCTGATGCGGTGGTAGATGATGTCATTGTTCTCTAAAATCGCCTCAAACAGCGTCTTATGCTGCTTATCCTTCGTCAGAAGCGCCGCAGTGAATTCCGTTCCGTTGTCGGTCTGTATCTCCCTTATAGGGAACGGAAAGGCTTTCAGCAGCTTTTTGATGAAGTCCTCCGAACTGAAGGTGCTGTGCTCATTGTACATCTCCCTGAAACAGAACCTCGTACACTCGTCGACCGCCGTATATTGGTAATATTTCACGCCGTTCACTACGCACTCTGACGGTACGAATTTTACATCGATCTGCACCTTCTGACCGGGATACCACGCCCTTGCATAAGGCTTGGGCTTGCGGGCTGTGCGCTTTTTGATCTCAGGGTTCCACTCTCAACATACCGCCGTAGCTGCGTGTATAGCCGCTTTTGCGCAGACTGTCCCAGAGCGCTATCATATCATTCTTGTAATACGGATAGCGGCGCAGAATCATCTCTTTTTCAGCTTGTGTATGCTCTTTCGGGTGATGATGAGGTCTGTGGCTTCGCTCCGTCAGACTTTTCCAACTCCCGTCATACCTCGCCGCCCAATTATACACCGATTGACGGCATACTTTAAAGCGTATTGAGGCTTTTGTAGCCCCATGTTTGTAAAAATATTTCACTACCCGTTGACGAAACCGTGCTTCTTGTGCTATACTATTCATGGAACAACTCTCTTTTCATGATATTTTGGTTTGTTAGCACTTAACATTATATCATATTGAGAGTTGTTTTTCTATTTTTAGTGTCTATGATCTATTGTAACATAACATCTTTTTTCAATTTTACGATTTCTTCAAATTATTGTCTGCTTTATATGCCGCCCCATGTATTGACAAGCTCCTAAAAAAAGTATATAATATCAGTATAGTTTTCAAGGAGGTTTGTTTATGACTACAGATAAAAGAAAAGTTGTGCTGATAGGCACGGGTATGGTCGGTATGAGCTTCGCCTATTCGCTCGTGAATCAGGGTGCTATATGCAACGAGCTCGTCCTTATCGACATTAATAAGAAAAGAGCTCAGGGCGAGGCTATGGACCTTAATCACGGTCTGGCTTTTGCCAAGTCAAATATGCGTATATACGCAGGTGAGTACAGTGACTGCAAGGACGCTGACATAGTTGTTATCGCCGCGGGCGTTGCTCAGAAGGACGGCGAGACAAGGCTCGATCTCCTCAAGCGAAACACTGAGGTCTTCCGTTCTATCATTACACCTGTTGTAAAGTCAGGCTTTGACGGTATCTTCGTTGTGGCTACCAACCCTGTTGATATTATGACCAGAGTTACCTACGAGCTCTCACGCTTTGGTGCAGGCAGAGTTATCGGAACAGGTACTTCGCTTGACACAGCAAGGCTTCGCTACCTGCTGGGTGAGTATTTCACTGTTGACCCGAAGAACATTCACGCATACGTTATCGGCGAGCACGGAGACAGCGAGTTCGTTCCGCTCTCCCAAGTGATGCTTGCAACAAAGAAGGTCTCCGAGATACTCGAATCCAACAAAAGCTACTGCGTTGATGATATGAAGAAGATCGAGGAAGAGGTACGCACTGCCGCCTACAAGATAATCGAAGCAAAACAGGCTACCTACTATGGAATAGGCATCGCCCTTACAAGGATAGTAAAGGCTATCCTCGGAGATGAGAACAGCGTGGTTACTGTTTCCGCCAAGCTCTGCGGTGAGTACGGAAGAAAAGATGTGTTCATCGGTGTGCCTACTATCATCGGCAGAAACGGCGTAAAAGAGATACTTGAGCTTAACCTTTCCGAAGAGGAAATGCAGAAGTTCAACAACTCTGTTGACGTTCTCAGCGAGGCATTTGACAGCCTGAGCGTATAATCCGAAAAAGCAGAAAAAGAGTCGGCA
>ONLC01000298.1 GCA_900318545.1 uncultured Eubacteriales bacterium | reverse complement strand
AAGTATCTCGAGATAGAGCTTACCGAAATGTCAGGATATGTTGATTTCAAGGCTATGACTGATTTTGTCACCGCTATGCATGATTATGGTATCAGTATTTCTATTGATGATTTTGGTACCGGATATTCGTCGCTGACGCTTATTAAGAATCTTCCTGTAGATGTTATAAAGCTGGATAAGTCATTTATAACTAATATCAACGAAGAAAATATGAGCGACTGCACCTTTGTTAAGGATATAGTTAATATGCTTTCTGATATGAAGCTTCTCGCTCTTGCAGAGGGCGTTGAAACAAAGGTACAGGCTGACTTTCTCAGTGATATCCGTTGTGATATCGCACAGGGATTCCTGTTCAGCAGACCTATTCCTCATGATGAGTATGAGAAAAAGCTTATCGATGGCGGAAGATATACAAGAGAATAAAAATAAGGACTGCGGAAATATTTCTGCAGTCCTTTTAGTTTATTCGGGTTTGTCAAAGGGTTTAAGCTCGTTGAGATCATAAGGTGTTTCCTGATAGATGCAGTGGTTCAGCCAATTTGAATAAAGCAGATTAGCAGAACAGCTCCAGTTGAAAACAGGTATCCTTGAAGGATCATCATTTGGAAAGTAATTATAGGGAAGCTTAGGTTCAAGGCCCTTGTTTTTATCCCTTACATACTCTTTAGCGAGGGTTTCACGGTCATATTCCCAGTGTCCCATTAAGAAAAATTGCCTTTGTGTTACATCAGCGACAAGATGCACTCCGGCTTCATCGGATTCAGCCAGCACTTTAAGGTTCTTTACCCTGTATATATCCTCTTTCTTGATTGATGTGTTCCTTGAATGAGGGCAGTGGAAAACATCACCGAATCCCTTTAAGATATTGAAATCAGGATGATTAATATGGTGCTTGAAGTTTCCGTGAAGCTTCTCGGGAAGAGTGAACTTCGGAATGCCATAGTGATAATAAAGTGCCGCCTGAGCTCCCCAGCAAATATGAATGGTCGAATATACATTCGTTTTTGACCATTCAAATACTGAGCAAAGCTCCTCCCAATAATCGACCTGCTCAAAATCAAGCAGCTCAACGGGTGCTCCTGTGATGATAAGACCGTCATATCGCTCGCTTTTAACCTCGGAAAACTCTTTGTAAAAAGCAAGCATATGCTCCTGAGATGTAGTCTTGGATACATGAGAGCTCATCTGGATAAGATCAATATCAACATGAAGCGGAGTATTACTGAGAAGTCGCAGCAGCTGAGTTTCTGTTACTATCTTATCCGGCATAAGGTTTACGATAGCTATCCTGAGTGCTCTTATATCCTGGTGTAGAGCCCTGTCTGCGGGTAGAGCCCTGTCTGCGGGTATTACAAAAATGTGTTCCTGTTCAAGTGTTTTGAAGGCAGGAAGGTCATTTGGTATCTTGATTGGCATAATTCTATCTCCTTAAATGCTCTTTGTTAATAATATTATAGCACATCTAAGTTTGTTTTTCAAGTGGGCTTTTATGAACGCGGGAAACTATATGCAAAAAAATTGTTAAAAGTATTGCATTTATCAAAAATATATTGTATAATGTTATAAGGCTGTTTGTGGTCAAATTTAAAAAATATATTGTATAATGTTATAAGGCTGTTTGTGGTCAAATTTATGAATAGGAGAAGTTCAAATGAAAATGCTTGATACTATCGGATTTGTAGAAGACTTCGATAAGGAAGTCGGAGAGGCTATGGCAAAAGAGCTTGCCAGACAGAGAAGAAATCTTGAGCTTATTGCGAGTGAGAATATCGTTTCACCTGCTGTAATGGCAGCTATGGGCTCTGTACTTACCAATAAATACGCTGAAGGTTATCCCGGAAAGAGATACTACGGCGGCTGTGAGGACGTTGATATAGTTGAGCAGATCGCTATCGACAGAGCTTGTCAGCTCTTCGGTGCTAAGTTTGCAAATGTCCAGCCTCATTCAGGTGCACAGGCTAATACAGCGGTTTATTTTGCACTGCTTCAGCCCGGTGATACAGTAATGGGAATGAGCCTTGATAACGGCGGACATCTTACACATGGTTCTCCTGTTAATATTTCGGGAAAATATTTCAATTTTGTTCCTTACGGCGTTGATGATAACGGATATATCGATTATGATGCTATGGAGAAGCAGGCTAAGGAAGTAAAGCCTAAGCTTATCGTAGCAGGTGCATCGGCTTATCCGAGAACTATTGATTTTGAAAAGATCTCCGCTATCTGCAAGGAAGTCGGAGCATACTTCATGGTAGATATGGCTCACATTGCAGGACTTGTAGCTTCGGGTCAGCACCCTTCTCCTGTTCCTTATGCTGATGTAACTACTACAACTACACATAAGACACTCAGAGGACCAAGAGGCGGACTTATCCTCACCAATGATGAGGCTCTTGCAAAGAAGTTTAACAGCGCTATTTTCCCGGGAACACAGGGTGGACCGCTTATGCACGTTATCGCAGGCAAGGCAGTATGCTTCGGTGAGGCTCTCAAGCCTGA